>NZ_JBSFFN010000009.1:0-219939 GCF_053596135.1 Streptomyces sp. NPDC001770
GACCCGAGGGGGGTCCGGCCGCCGCGCGTCCCGGGGGCTGTCGGACACGAGAGGTCGTGTCCGACAGCCCCGCTCAGGCGTCGGCGAGGACCCGCGACTCGGGGGCGAACGCGACGCCGAGCAACGACTCCACCGGTGCGTACACGTCGGGCATGTACATCGTCGTGGACAGGAGCAGGTTCGCGGCCGGGGCCACCAGGACGCTGACCTGCTCGCCGACCGCGACGTCGGCGGAGGCGAGCGGCTGCCCCGCCTCGTCGAACGTCGTGATCAGGTCGGGGAAGGAGGCCCGGCGGCCGCCGGCCAGGTCGAGCGCCATGTACTCGTTGACGAAGTGCAGCGTGGTGCCGTCGGCGTCGTCGAGGACGGCGACCCCCACGTCCAGGCCCTCGCGCTGCTCGCAGCGGTACTCGCGCACACGCCCCTTCGCGACGATCTCGCCGCCGAGGTGCTGCGCGGCGCCGACCGGGCCGTCCGCCAGGAATCGGTGGCCGAGCTCGATGGCGAAGCCGATGGCGCCGGGGGCGCCGTTCTTCACCGCGTAGCCGATGCCGACCGGGTTGCGGGCGACGCCCACCCAGCCGCCGGCCTCGACGGAGGCCCGCCGGACCACGTTCGAGGTGGCCTCCAGATGTCCGGAGACCGCGCCCTCGACATAGGCGTACGGCTTGCCGCCCGCGTAACCCTGGCTGGAGCGGTAGTCGTCCACCAGGTGCAGGCCCATCGCGCCCATCACGCTCGACGGGTGGGCACGGCCGTTGCAGGCCAGGTCGATGACGGGCAGACCGGTCATCGCCGCGTGGAACCAGCCGTTGATCGTGGTCTCGGCGCCGTTCTCGTTCGTGTGGATCGCGACGAGCTCGCCCGGCAGGTCGCGGCGGAGCAGCTCCAGCGCGCGCAGCAGGTGGGTCGGCAGCACCTGCGGGTCGGGCGCGGCGGGAGCGCCGACGAGGGCGACGGTCGCGGTCAGGTCCTCGGCCCGGAACTCGTCGGCGGTCCACAGCTCGGGCGCGCCCACCTGGAGGGCCAGCTCGGCGGTGCGCAGGCCCCGCTCTACGAACCCGCCGCCGCCTCCGCCCAGTACGGCACCGCCGTACACGGCCGCGCGGATGTCGTCGTGGGTCAGCTGTCGCTTCACGGGGTCTCCCAGGGTGGTTCTGTGCGGTACGTACGAAAGGACGAGCGGGCGTCCGGCTACTTGGCCGCCTTGAACAGGCCGTTGCCGAACGAGTAGAGGGCGTCACCGGCGATGGCTCCGCCGGCGAAGACGTCGAGGTCTTCCTTGGCCTTCGGTCCGAGCACGCGCGGAGCGAGGATCCGGACCGCGATGCCGGCGGCGACCATCCAGCCGGCCATCGGTGTGGTGATCAGCAGGCCCGTTGCGAGCAGGATGCCGAGCTGGCGCCTGGAGCCGCCGACGAGCTGCACGAGCGCGCCGGGGATCGCCCACAGGGCGAGGTGCTGGGCGGTCTCCACGGACGGGCCCGCCTTGATAGCCGCGACGTACGCGGCGTCGATCGGGGCGGTCTGCCCGTTGTCGAAGAACATCCGGTAGGAGACGACGACGACCACGATGGCGACGCCGAAGCCGATCATCGCGGCGATCAGCTGCTGGCGGCGGCCCTCCAGCTCGAAGGCCGGGTCGGCGTTCTCCCCGCGCAGCAGGTGGCCCGCCTTGAGGTCGTACCCCATGTCGGCGAAGGCCGGACCGGTCGCGGCGGTGAAGCCGGACAGAACGACGAGAGCCTCGGGCGGGAAGCCGATGAGGATGCCCAGGAGCAGCGTGATCAGGGCGATCGCGAAGGCGGGGAACCAGCCGGAGTGCATGGAGGCGATTCCGACGAGCAGTTCGTGCAGGAACGCGGCGACCGTGGCGTAGAAGAGGAAGCCGATCAGCATGCCCGGACTCATGTGCGTGGCGGCACCCGTGCCGAACGCCAGCAGGACGGAGATCACCAGGTAGGCGCCGAAGCCCAGGCGCATCGAGCGGCCCAGGCGCTTCGCGCCGTCCGGGGTGTCCTCCGGAGCGTCGGCCGTCATGGCCGCGCGGGCGGTCCGGGACTCGTCCGCCGTGCTCCGCCGGGTCTTGACGATGGTGCGGCCGACCTGGACCAGGGCGACCAGACCGGCGCCGATCATCATCCCGTGCGGCAGATACATCGCGTTGAGGTCGAGGCCGAACAGCGGGTCGGCGTACTGGGTGAACAGCAGGCCCACACCGAAGGCGGCCATGGCGCCGAACCCGCCGATGAGCGCCACGCCGAAGGCCGACATGGGCAGCGCGAACGCGGCTCCGGCCATCCCGGTGAGCAGCCCGAGGCCGAGCACCTTGGCGCGACGGCCGCCCTCGTCGCCCGCCTTGATGGCCTCGGCGGCTGCGATCCCGGGCGGCCAGGGATTCTTCGCGGGGAAGGCGGGGGTGTCGTACATGCGGTAGAGCAGCCAGGCGTCGACCAGCATCGCGGCGGAGACCCCGATCAGCATCGGGACGATCATGTTGTCCATCCCGAAGAGGAACGGGATCCCGATCGGCAGGAAAAGGCTGTTCGCGGCTCCGAACGTGGCCGAGGAGATGCTGGTCTGCGCCAGGTTCTGGGCGTGCACCGAGCGGAAACCCCGGAACCAGACGAGCGGCACCCGGGCGAGCGTCATCGCGGCCAGTGCCCCGATCAGCGAGGTGCTGGGGGTGACGCCGAGGGTGGCGAGCAGCTGCACGCCCACCACGGCGCCGAACACGCTGAGCACGACGGTGAGGATCAGATTGCCGGGCGCGAGGGCGCGGGGATGGCGTCGTGCCTCGCCGGCGCTGTGCGCATCACCCGAGGTGTGCGAAGTGTCCGTGACGGCCTGGGGAGCGGCGTCGGTACTCATGGTTCTCCCGTGCTCCTGATCGGGCGGCGGACTGTTGCGGCCACCGAAAGGTTCCATAATCCGGAACCAGGTCTTAATATGTAGATCTCTGGATCATCCATACGGCGCACTCGGCCGTCAAGGGAGAAGCCGGATTTCTCGACATGCGGGCAGTCCGCGACAGTGGACGAGGGGCGGTCACGCAGGAGGTCCGGCGCCCCTTACGATCGGACGACACGACTCGGGGGAGCTCGGGGGAGGCGGAAACCGGTGAGCACACTCGCCAACGCGCGCGACGTCCTGCGCCTGATGGCGCGCCTGCAGCGCGACCTGACCGTGACGGACGTCGCAGGGGCGCTGGACCTGCCCAAGAGCTCGGTGTCGCGGACGCTGAGCATGATGGCCGAGTACGGCTTCCTCGACCGCGATCCGATGAGCCGCGCCTACCGCCCGGGTGAGCTCGTCATGGAGGCCTCGTACCACTTCCGGGTCTCGCGCAGCACCGCCTCCCTCCTGGAGGAGGAGCTGGCCAGGCTGGTCGCCGACATCGGATACACCGGGTACGTCGACGTGCTCGACGGCGCCGAGTCGCTCGTACTCCACATGCGGATCGGCACGGTCGGCGCACTCCAGGCATACACGCCGGCGGGCACCAGGGCGCCCGCCTACGCCAGCTCCATGGGCCGCGCGCTGCTCTCCCGCCTCGACGACCCGCGGGTGCTGCGGCTCCTGGACCCCCGCCTCGAACAGAGCACGGGCACGGCTCCCCGCACCCCCGGTGAGCTGGTCTCCTGCCTGGCCCGCGTGCGCGCCGACGGCTGGGAGTCCTCGCGCGGCGAGTACGTGCCCAACGTCGCCGGGATCTCCGCCGCCGTCCTCGACGGGGACACGGGCCAGGTCTTCGGCATAGGGATCGCGCTGCCCGCCCCCGAACTGCGCGACGAGAACGAGGCGCGCTTCGGCCGGGCCGTACGGGACGCCGCCCTGCGCGTCGGCAAGCGCATCGGCGACCCGTACTGGCTGCGCTACGCGGAGAGCGACGTCACCCGCTGAACGGCGGGAGTGCCGTTCAGCTCAGCAGCGGTCCGAGAGCCGCACCCACCACCGCACCCGGTGTGAGGACCGGCACGGTGACACCGGCCGCCCGGAGCGCCCGGTGGTGCCGGTCCCCGTAGCCCATGCAGTCGAGCATCAGCGCGCCCGCGCCCGCTTCCAGGTGGGCGAGAGCCGTGTCGCACAGGGCCGAGACGTCGTCGGCGTACGGCGAGGCCGTGGCGAACAGGGGCGCCGGGGTGACGGCCCGCCACTTCTCGCGGGCCTCGGGCACCTGCTCGGGCAGCGGTACGACCATCCCGACCCGACTGCCCCGCAGTACGGTGGTCACATACCCCGTCACCAGCACGTCCGGCTCGACGAGCCGCGCACGGCGGGTCCGGAGCCCGGGGAACACGCCGGTGCACAGCAGCACCACGACATCGGCGCCCTCTTCCTCCACCTGGTCCACGCGGGTCTGCAGACCCGTCCCGACGGCCGCGGCGTCCAGAGTCACCGGGCCGCCGTCGGCCAGCCTGCTCAGCAGCGTCGCCCCGCCGTCCACCGGCCCGAAGCGGGCTTCGGCCTCCGCCCGGGTCAGGCCGTCGAGCACGCCGGCGTGCCGCACGCGCGTCGCGGGCGGCAGGTGCGCCTCGATGGCGCCGGACAGGTCCGGGCGTGGTGCCTGACCGATGGTGAGAAACGTCAAGGTGCGCACGGTGCCTCGTTCTTCCGGCAGTTCCGGATAATGGACATGGGTTCCGGAAAACGTTAGCCGCATGCGTCGGTGAGCGGTAGACCTGATCGGAAGAGGCCCGTCCCCGCGCGGCCGTCGCGAGGAGATCGTCCGCGCGCCGGGCTCCAGGTCCGGCCGGCGCGGGGCGCGTCCGGTTCGCCCGGCGTCGGGCGTCCGTGCCCCTCGGGGCACTGCGAGAATTCACGACGACTCCGTCCGCGCTCCGCTGGACGGGCCGACCGGAAGGCGCACCGAACATGACTGGGCAACAAGACCGCTGGGCGGAACTGACCGGCGGTCAGGCCGGAGAGGAGTACGCCCGCCGTTTCGCGCGGCTCGCCGAATCAGGCCACGACATCCACGGCGAGGCCGCCTTCTGCGACGCACTGCTGAAGCCCGCAGCCCGCGTGCTCGACGCGGGCTGCGGCACCGGCCGGATCGCGATCCGGCTCGCCGAACTGGGCCATCACTGCACCGGTGTGGACGTCGATCCCTCGATGCTCGCCGTCGCCCGCCGCGAGGCCCCTGCGCAGGAGTGGCTCCTCGGCGACCTGGCCCAACTGGGCACCCTCGGACTGGATCCCCGCTTCGACCTGGCGCTCGCCGCCGGAAACGTCATCCCCCTGCTGGCTTCCGGCACCGAACAGGCAGTCGTCCGGCAGCTGGCCGCCGTGCTGCGCCCCGGCGGCCTGCTGGTGACGGGAATGGGGCTGGACGCGGCACACCTGCCGCTGCCGGAACCGCCGGTGACCATCGAGGAATTCGACCACTGGTGCGCCGAGGCCGGCCTGACCCTGCGGCAGCGCTACGCCACGTGGAGCGGCGACGCCTACGTCCCGGGCTGCGGATATGCCGTCAGCGTGCACTCCCGTCCCGCCATGTGAGTCCGCGCCGTTCCGGCGTCGGCGGAGAAGTCGCGCCCGCGGCGCGTAGCGGGGTCTTTACGCTCCCACCGGGTCCGGGGTCTCCCGCTCCCACCTGGTCCGGAAGACGAGGGAACCGGCGAACCGGCAACCAGGTCACGGGGCCGCGTCCGAAGGTTCCCTTCGGCGCGTCCTCGGCGGGATGCGAACGCCGTTCACCGCGAGGCGCGAGCGTACGCGGGCGAGCAGGGCGGCCGGGTCGGGCCGGGCCTGCAACGCGCCCAGGACCAGCAGCCACCACTGGTTCAGCCGGGCCCCCAGCTCACGCTCGCCCGCCACCTCGTCCGTCAGGGTGTAGAGCCCGAAGAAGGAGCACACGAGGGTGGTGGCCGTGCTTGACGGGTCGATTCCGCCGGCGAGTTCGCCTCGCGCCCGTGCCTCGGCGAGCAGCCGCGTCACCGCGGCGGTCCAGCCGGCGAACGGTGCGGGTACGGCCGCGTCGATGCTGCGGCGTTCGTTCCACAGGCGGGCGCCGGCGCGGGCTATGACGTCCTCGCGCAGGGTGTGGGCGACATCGAAGCTGAGCGCGACCAGCTTCTCCAGCGGAGGGATGCCGGGGGCGGTGTACCGGGCGTTCAGCTGCGGCCAGCTGGCGAACTGCGCGCGGACGACCGCGAGCGCCAGCTTCTCCTTGCTGGAGTAGTGGAAGTAGATCGCTCCACTGGTCCGGCCCGAACGGTCACCGACCTCATTGATGCTGGTGCCCGCGTATCCCTGTTCGACAAAGAGGTGTGCCGCGGATTCCAGGAGAACTTTCCTGGTTGCTTGCGCTCGGTCCTGCACGGGTGTTCTGCCTTCGCTCGCATGTCTGACCGCGTAGGACGCAGAGTTGCGCCCTGGGGTCCGGTGCCGGAGATTCGACACGCGGAGATTTTATTATTCTTCGACTGTGCCCGTGCGTGGGCGGCATTGATTAATTCGTAAACCGGTTCGCAGTCGGGCCGACGGCCGCGTCCGTGCGCACCACCCGCCCGTATGGTTCCCGATTGCTCAACTTGCCTTGCATTGAGTGCGGTTGAGGGGTGAGATGCCGCTCTTTCGATGGCTCGGCGCGGTGTTCTTCCGGGGGGTCGCTCCGGCCGTGATCGGCAGTCAAACACTCGAAGTAGTGATTGCGGGGCGCGAGATCCCGAAATTAACGTAGTCCCTACGATGTTTCGGGCTCACCTCGTACAAGGCGGAAATCCGTCCGTCGCGGCGTGCCCGGGAGGCGACACCGTTCGCCTTCGCGTGTGTTCACCGAGATCGTTTCGCCATCGCGATCTCAGCAGTCGAGTGCGCCTTTCCCGCGGCTTTATGTCACTGCACCCGCCGACCGGGCGGGGTCGGCGCGCTCTCCGAGAACGGCAGAGAAATGACAGCTCATCGCATTTTCTCCTGGTCCCCGTCGGCGATCGTCTTCGATTGCGACGGAACCCTCATGGACACCGAGAGTCACTGGCAGGACGCCCGTCAGCGGGTCTTCAGCGAGTTCGGCCTCCGGCCCCCGGCCGGTTTCGCCGAACGGGCCAAGGGCGTCCACTACACCGAGTGCGGCGCCCTCATGGCCGAGGAGTGCGGAAAACCCGACTTCGTCGACGACATGACGGACAGCCTGCTCAGACACTTCACGGCACTGGTCGCCGACGACCCGGTCACCATGCCGGGCGCGACAGCGCTCGTACGGCTGGCCGCCCGGCACCTTCCGCTGGCGGTGGCGAGCAACTGCCCCCTCGACATGGTGGAGTCGAGCCTCGAACGGGCCGGCCTGCTCGGCCACTTCGACCATGTGGTCGTCGCGGGCGACGGCGTACGGCCCAAACCTCATCCGGACGTGTACACGGTCGCCGCCGGACTCTGCGGGGTCCCCCCGCAGGAGGCGCTCGCCGTGGAGGACTCCGTCACCGGCATCGTCTCCGCGCGGAAGGCCGGCCTCCGCGTGCTCGGCACCGGGCCGTTCCCCGACGGGCCGGGTGCGGAGCACGCCGACTCCTGGGTCGCGAACCTCGCCGATCCGGACCTCGTGGCCTGGGCGCAGACGCGCATCGCAGGGGAGGACTGACAACCCGCGGACGACGGCCCGCCACCGGGTCCACCGTGCGGGTGCCGCCCCGGCAGAACGGGGCGGCACCCGTGCCGTCGCACCCGTCCCGCGGCGGCGGGCGGAGCCGTGCCCCGGGTGCTTCTCCCGGGGCACGGCCCATGGATACCGCCCCCGGGTCGTCTGCGAACGGTGGTCGGAGGTTCCGCCCTGCGGGGGCCGGTTTGCCGAGGTCGTTCCGCACCTGACGGTTGCCCATGGACAGGAGCGGGGTGTACTCGACGAGATCGAGGCCGACCTCGCCGGACGTCTGCCGGTCACCGCGCACGTCGCGTCGGTTCAGCTCCTGGTCTGTGACGGCGAGAACTGGCATGAGCAGGCGGCGTTCCCCTTGCGGTGATGTGGGAGCGGGGGCGCTCGAAGGCCGCCTGTCATGCGGATTCGAGCGGGGTGTCCTCCAAGGGCTTGCAGGGAAGCAACACCTCGATTCCCTGCAAGCCCTCAAGGGTACGGGCAGGTGAGCGGCAGAATGCGCTCCGCCACCCGTCCGGTGATACCGGTGTCGGTGAGGGAGACCTCGGCCAGCCAGTTCGTCGCTGACAACTTCTCCACCAGCGCGGGAAGTTCATCCCGGTCCACCGGGCACCAGGCGGTGACGTCCTCCAGATCGACGCCTTCGCCGTCGGCGCCGAGCCGCCCGTCGAAGCTGGTCCGGGCGGCCAGCGTCAGGGCCAGCATCCGGGTGGCGGGCGAGGACTTCGACTTGCGGAGCTTCTTGTCCGAGACGACGCGTTGCGCCCACCCACTCAGCTTGGGGCGCATCTTCCTGCCGAACGTGAGCGGGCCCGTACCGTCGGCACTGGGCACCAGGGACGGGACGGTGACGGGAACGGGGTTCTCCGGCCGGGCGGCGAGAATGTCACCCGCGGCGCCGGGAAGGGACAGCCAGCCGCACTCGGCCAACTCCGCCAGCAGGCAATCCGGATCGGTCAGGTTCAACGCGTTGAGATCCTGCCCGACGACATTGCCGCTGCCGGTGTGCGCGGTGCGCAGGGTCAGCATCACCGTCAGGAGGCGTGCTTCCGCGCCGGGCAGCGGGGCGTGGTCGGCCAGGTGCGCGAGGACCGAGCGCGCGTTGGTCCACTGCGCCGGGCCGACCAGGAACCGCTCCACCGTCGGACCTTCACCGTCCGCGCTGGCGCCGGTGCGCTGCTGGTGCTGGAGACGGGCGGCGGTGGCGGCGTGCGCGGCGCGCTGGGCCTCCAGCCGCAGGGTGACGTCCCCGGTGACGTCGGACCAGGTCATGAAGGCCTGCGCCTTCCGCATGTGGAGGTCCGCGAGCAGTGCCAGATCGGGTTCGGTTCGCTTCTGGTAGGCGCGGAACATGTGCCCGAGTTCGACGAGTTCGTCACGCAGGACGACCGGGCGCAGGTCATGGGGGATGACCCGTTGCGCGATCTTCTCGTACCCCTGGGGGCGACGGGGCGTGGGACGGGGCTTCGGCACCTTCCGGGGGCCGGGCCGGGGCGCGGGCGTGGATACGGACTCCGGCACGGGAGAGGACCCGGACGCGGGACTGTGGGAGAACTGCGCGGCCATCGAAGGGCGTTCATGCGCGGCGGCCTGCGGGGCGGCCGTCGTCGAGACGGTCGCGCCCGAAGCGCTCGCCGTCGGGAGGTGGACGGCTGCAGCGGTGGCGACGATCTTCGTGCCCGGTGTGGCCGCGGCGCAGCGGGAGCAGCACTCCAACGCACGCCACCAGCGGCCTTCCCGGTCGGTGACCACGGCCAGGACGACCGCGCCGCCGCAACGCCAGGATTGCGCGTGCTCGTACCGGCCGACGGCGGGACGGATGTGCGCGCCGCAGTCCTCGGACTTGCAGGCGCAGTACGCGTGGGCCCGGGGTCCGACGGCTGCCTTGAGGTGGGCCCTCAGATGCGCGACCGCCGCCGCACGTCCCTCGGGCGTCGTCGGCAGGCGCTGCTCGGCGCAGGACGGCCGGCTGCAGGTGACCCGTACCGTCGTACCGCTGCAGCCGGTCGCGTCCACGCGCACCGTCCACTTGCGTCCCACCACGCGCTCGTCCAGTCCGCTGGCCGCCTTCGTCATCCCGCTCTTTCCTTCCCCGCCGTTCCAACTGCCTGTCGCCGTACCTGTCACGGAGGACGGGCACGGCAACGGACCCACCGTACGTGGCAGTACGGCCCCAGGACCCCGGAACTCCACCAGGTGCACGCGATCTTGGGCGCGCGCGGCCGGATCGTCCGTGCCAGGTACCGCCGGGTGCCAGTACACGCGCGAGGTTCGTCCGTTCTTTCGAATGCGTGCTTCGCTCCGGCCGCCTTGACGAACGACCACCAACGACGACGAAAGACCGTGAACGGCCACCAACGACGACGAAAGACCGTGAACGGCCACCACCGGGCAGGGCAGGCGCCGGCGGGGCCCGCCGAAACGGTGCCGCATATTCCGGCCAAGGAGATCGCTTTACTGCCATTCGCCGTCAACGCGTCCCCGCCGACTCCGGGCTCCGGCTACACAGGACGCGGGGGCGGGCCCGCCGTCCCCCGGGCGGCGTTCGTGTTCTGTGGGAGGTTCGGCGGTTGCTGACGATCAATGTGGCTGTGCTGCTCGCGGTCACCGTCCTGTTCGGGCTGCGGCGGCGTACGGAGGCCCGGAGCCGGCTCGACGAGAGGTTCACCGTGGTCATCGTCCTGGCGCTCGGGGTGCTGATCGCTCCGACCCCGGTGGGCAGGGGAATCCTGGACTTCCCGGGCGAACTCGTCGGCGGCTTCGGGCAGGCCGGCCGATGAGCCCCCGCGCGCGGAAGAGCCGGACGGTGACCGGACGTCCGCCGACGCGGCGAACCCCCCGCGGGCCCGGTCCGGCTCGGTCGGGTTCTCAGCGGTCGGGCGCTCGGCGGTCGACTGCCCGGAGGCCGGGCCGGGGGCGCCGGCGTACCGGGGACCGGCTGACCGGATCCCCCGGGAGCGCGGTCCTCTGCGTCGCGCTGCTGGTGGCCGTGGTGAACCGGCTGTCGGCGCACGGGTGGGTGCTGGTCGTCCTCGGCGCGCTCGCGGGGTCGGCCGCCGGTGGGCTGCTCCACCGCAGGCGGCGGCGCTCGCGAGGGGAGGCGGTCCGCCGGCAGGGGCCGCGGTACGGGCTTCCCCACCTGGACGCCCTGCACCACTGCCAGTTCGAGGACGCGGTACGGGACCTGATGCGGCGTGACGGCTGCCGGGAAGCGGTCCGGGTGGGAGGCGGCGGTGACCTGGGCGCCGACGTGAAGGCCACCGACCCCTACGGGCGGCGCTGGGTGATCCAGTGCAAGCACCGGCGCAGTGGTCTCTCCGGCTCCGCGGTGGGCACGCCCGACCTGCAGGTACTCAACGGCACCGCCCGGCAGGTGCACGGAGCCGATGTCGCCGTGATCGTGACCAACGGCCGGGTGACCGCACCCGCCGTGGCCTTCGCCGAACAACAGCGCCTGCACGTGGTCGACCGCCACACCCTCGCCGTGTGGGCGTCCGGCTCACGCCCCCTGTGGGAGCTGCTGAGGGCCGTCCCGCCGCCCCGCAGGCCGACCTCGCTCTCCTGAAGGCCGTCCGGTCCGCTCAACCGGTGATCCGCAGATGGGGTCCCAGCGAGCGTATGGTGTCGGCCGCCGAGGCGAAGAGCAGGGCGACGCCCACGGCTCCCGGATCGGGTATGCCGGACGCGCGCTCGCCGACATAACTGGCGCGGCCCATCCGCGCCCGCAGCGCGGCCGTCTCCCGCACGCCCTGCCAGGCGGCATCGGCGGCGAGAGCGAGCGCGCGGTCCGGCGGGGTGCCGTCCGGGGCGTCCCGCAGTGCTTCGGCGGCCGGCGTCAGCGCGTCCACCAGGGTCTTGTCGCCGGGCTTCGCGTCACCCACCCGGCGTATCGCGGCGAGGCCGTTCTCGGTACCCGCGGCGAGACCCGCCGTGGTGAGGGCCGGACCCTCCGCCGCGACGGCCGCGCTGAGCGCCTGGAACAGCAGCCCGAACAGCGGACCGCTGGTGCCTCCGATCTCGTCCAGGAAGGCGCTGGCCGTGCTCCCCAGGGGAGCCGAGGGATCGCCCTCACCGGGGATGCCGCCCTCGCTCCGCAGCCGCTGCGCGGCCCGTACTCCGGCGCTGAGGTTCACACCGAAGTCGCCGTCGCCCACCTGCTGGTCGAGCGTGGTCAGCTCGGTCTCGGTGGCATGGGCCGAAGCCGCGAACCGGTCCATCCAGCCGCTCGTGAACGTGCTGTCGAAAGCTGTCGCCATGGCGTTCTCCTTCAGTTCCACGCGTCCCGGTCACCGATGTCCCCGTCACCGCTCACCAGCGCAGTGCCGCGGTCCTCACCGGTGCGTCGTAGTAGCCCAGCGTCCGGGAATCGGCCACCAGCAGAGTGAGGGAGAACCCCCGCATGTCCAGGGCCGTGACGTAGTCGCCGACGAGATGGCGGGCGAGACGGACACCCCGGTCGTCCAGTACCCGGCCGAGCTCGCCGAAGATGCCGTACAGCTCCAGCGGAGTGACCGCGCCCAGGCCGTTGACCAGCGCCACGACCGGTTCCTCCGGGCCCGGACGGATCGCGGCCAGCAGGGAGTCCGTCATCTCCTCCACCAGGGCGGAGACGGGTCCCTCCTTGCGCGTGCGGTCGGCGCGCTCGCCGTGGATGCCGACGCCGTACTCCAGCTCCCCGGCCGCGAGTTCGAACGCCGGTCGGCCGGTGGTGGGTGCGGTGTGCGCGGTGGACGCGACGGACAGCGTCCGGCAGCGGCCGGCCAGCGCCGCCCCGAGCGTGGCCAGTTCGTCCAGGCCGAGACCCGTGTCGGCGGCGCCGCCGAGGATCTTCTCCAGCAGCACCGTGCCGCCCGTGCCCCGCCGCCCGGCGGCGATGTCCTCGGAGTCGGACGCGAGGTCGTCGTCGACGAGAACACGGGCGCAGGGGACGTCCCGGTGCGCGAGGCGTTCGGCGGCGATACCGAAGTTGATCCGGTCGCCGGTGTAGTTCTTCACGATGTGCAGGACGCCCTCCGCGCGGGCCACCGCCAGCGAGGCCTGGTACACCTGCCGGTTGTGGGGCGACGCGAACACCCGGCCCGGGCAGGCGGCGTCCAGCATGCCCGCGCCGACGAACCCGGCGTGCATCGGCTCGTGCCCCGACCCACCGCCGGAGAGCAGTCCCACACGGCGGGACGGTGCGGTGTGGCGAGCGGCGAGGTAGCCGTTCTCCACGTCGTGGACGACGAGATCCGCATGGGCCCGGGCGAAGCCGGCCAGCGCGTTCGGAACCAGGTCGTCAGTGCTGTTCTCGAAGTACGCGGCCATACGTGGCGCCCTTTCGTCCCGGGGCCTTGTGCGGCCGGGTGAGACGACCCTCCAGACAGGTCACTTCATGCTGAAGGGAGGTGCCCGATGTGGCAACTCGCAGAGACAAACTCAGCCCATTACGTGACGGCGCACAGCAGCACGATCGATCACTCCTGTGCGCCGTACGCCGGATCACGCCCCGGCGGACAGCCCTATCGACCCGGCGGCGTGCCTGTCCAGCGCCGCGCGCACCAGTGCCGCGGCGAGTACCGCCGGTTCGGTGCCGCGGGGGGCGAGGCGCAGCAGGGCGTCGGCGGAGGTGGGCAGGCCCAGGCGTTCCGCGCCCTGCAACGCCTTGGCATCGACGTACGGACGGGTCTCCGGCCAGACGGCCTGCACCTCGCGTACGAAGATGTCAGCCCCGGCCGGCCCCAGCCCGGGCAGGCGCCGCACTCCGGCGCGCAGCGCCTCCGCGTCGCCGTCCGCCTCCCGGCGCAGCCGCCGCAGGTCACCGGCCCAGTCGTCGAGGACCAGCCGCGCTCCGTCGCCGAGCTGCGTGGCGGTCCGCTCGTCGTACCGCCGGTAGCCGCCCTCGCCCAGCGCGTCGACACGCTGCTGCCAGGTGGCGTCGGCCATCCGCCGGGGGGTGCGCATGCCGTCCGCGAACAGCGCCTTCGCCGCGGCCACCGCGACGGAGGCACGGATGCGCGCGCTGAGCAGCAGGCTGAGGACCAGGAGCTGGTACAGGGGCTGAGGCGTGTCCCGCAAGCGGATGCCGGTTTCGTCGGCGTACGTCCGTCCGTACGTGTCGAGGAGGAGGCGTAGGGTCTTCCGGTCGCCCATGCCTCCACCGTCCACCTCTCCGCACGGGCACGCACGCGCGGAGAGGAGGACGGTGGCTCGGGCGGCCGGGCACGGAGCTCCGGCGGCAGTGGGGGCAGGCCCGCGCGCGGTGCGCCGGTCCGGCCCCCACTGCCGTGCTCAGCCCTGCCGCTGCTTCAGGTACTCGGCGCGCAGGGCGTCGAGTATCCGCGCGGCTTCGGCCAGCCCCGCCTTGCGGCAGCGTGCCGCCGCCGCGGTCAGCCGGGTGATCGCCTCCTCGTGCCGGTCGAGCCCCTTCCCCTCGATGAGCGCCGCGATGCGGACCGCCTCGGCGCGCGGCACCTCGCCGTCCTCCCCGCCCAGGTCGTAGGCGGAGATGGCGGCCTCGACGGCGGCGAGCGCCTCGGGGAAGCGTTCGGCGTCCGCGAGGACCCGGCCGCGGCGGTAGTGCACCGCGCCGTCCTCGTACCAGAGGGCGAAGGAGCCGACGGCCTCCGGGCCGGCGGGCAGTACCGTCTCTGCCCGGGTCAGGTGCCCCAGCGCCGTGTCCAGTCCCTCGGGGCCCCGGAAGAGCATGACGAGCCGTGCGAACTCGCACATCATGTGCCGGACGAGGGACGGGTTGGGGGCCTCGGCGTGTGCGGCGAGGGCGCGCTCGTACGCCGTGTCCGCCGGCCCCCAGCGGTCGGCCATGGCCAGCGTGATCGCGGTCTCGGCGGCCACCAGGGTGTGGGTCTCCCGGTCGTCCTCCCAGGCCGCCACGGTGTCCGCGAGACGCAGGAACTCCTCCGCCGCGGGCAGGAACTCCTCCAGCTCCCGCATACCGCGGGCCAGCAGCAACCGGGCCTGGGCCACCATGCGTTCGTCGAGCGAGGGCAGCGCTTCCTGCGAGAGCACCGATTCCAGCACGGCGACCGCGTCGGCCTGCTGCCCGGAACGCGCCAGCACGTCGGCGAGCTGGAGACGCACCCCGGTGGCCTGCTCGTACTCCTCCTCCTGGTCGTACCGGGCTGCGGCCTCCGAGAGGTGGCGCACCGCGTCGGCGGTGTTCCCGAGATGCGTGGCGGCGTGACCGTGCAGCGCGTACGCGCCGGCCAGCTGGAAGTCCGTGTCGTCGTAACGGGCCACGTCGGAGATCACCCGGTGCAGAAGCTCCGAGGCCTCGGACGGCTGCTCCTGTGCGAGGAGGAGCTGGGCGAGCAGGGCACGGGGACGGGAACCGCGCCACGGCCGCCCGGACGCCTCCACGTCCCGGAGCGCCTCGCGCAACTCCGCCTCGGCGAGGACGGTGTCGCCCCGGCGGCCGGCCAGGTCGGCGGTGAACTGCCTTACGTTGGCCACCTGGTGGGGAACGTAGAGGCGCTCCGCCTCGGACCGCAGCCGGTGCGCCGCCTCCTCGAACCGCTTCAGGGCTTCGTGCGACTCGTCGGGCCCCAGCCGCGCCTCCTGATAGGCGGCGAAGGCGACGGAGAACAGGACGGAGAGGTACGAGAGCACACGCTCCGACTCCAGGCCCTCACCCGACGCGGCTTCCGCCGCACCGCGAGCCTCCGACGCGAACGGGACCTCGGCCAGGAGGCGTTCCGCTTCGCGCAGGGCCTCGTCGAGCCCGGCCCGGACGGCGTCGGCGTCCGGCCGGCCGGTGGCGGCCCCGGAGCCGCCCGGCGCCGCTGGGCCCAGGTCCTCCTCGGCGGCGGTCGCCCACGCGAACACCCGGCAGCGGGCGGAGAGCGCGTGCCAGGGCATGTCCAGCTCCGCGAAGAGTTCCGCGGCTTCCCGCAGTCCGGCGTAGCTCTCCGGGTCGTGCGTCCTGTACGAGAACCGGTGGACGGCGAGGTGCTCGCTGACCTCCGCTCTCAGCAGCGCCTCGGGCCCGAGGGCATCGTCGTGGGCGGCGCCGTCCGCCAGACGCTCCGCCACCCGGGCCCAGAGCCGACCGGCCCCGGGATGCCCCAGGGACTCCAGACGCCGGGCCTCCAGCACCAGGGCGACGAAGTCGTCGGGAACCTCCGGTACCGGCGCGGGCTCGGCGACCGCGGGCGTGGCGGACCGGGCGGGGGACGTCCGCAGACCCAGGGGGAGCGGCGCGTCGAGGAGCGCGCGCCGGGCGAGGCGCCCGCGGCGGCGGTCACCCACCGCCGCGGTGCCGTTGCGTGCGTCGAAGGCCGCGGCGAGCAGGTCCGCGTCCGAGCGGACGCGGGCGAGGAGCTCGCCCGCCGTCCAGTTCCGTCCGGGCGGCCCGGCGACGGCCGTGCCGGCGTGGCCGTCCTCGGCCAGGGCGGCGAGCAGCACTTCCACACCGGTGAGGAAGTCCAGACGGGCCGCCGGGGCGCCGGTGGCCTCGAAGAGCGGACGGTTCTCGGCGAGGATCTCCAGCCCGCGGCCCTCATTGCGCGAGAGGGCGCAGAACTCCAGGTTCAGACCGACCTCCGTCAGCATGCCGGTGTTGCCGCGGACCTTTCGGTACCCCGTCAGGTGATGGGACCGGGCCTCGTCGGTCCGGCCGAGACGCAGCAACGGCAGCAGCGCCTGGGCCTGGCTCATCTGTGGCTCGTCCGTGCAGCTGGTGCTTCCCCCGAGAACCGGGCTCCAGGTCTCCAGCGCCGCGTCGTCGTCGCCCGCCGCCACGTGGTGGAGGGCGAGGTACCGGACCTCGCAGGCCTCGCAGTCGCTCAGCTCGCTGCGGGGCCGGGTGACCCACAGGTCGAACGCATCGGCGACGCCCACGCCGGTGTGGGAGGCGATGTGGTGGCGCATCGCCGCCACCGGCTGGAGGGAGTGACCGGCCGCCTCGTACCGGCGGCGCATCTCGTCGGTCCAGCGGTGGACGGAGGCCAGGGGCACCTCGGGCACCTGCAGCAGGGAGGTCGTCACCCACTTGAACCGCCAGAAGACCTGGTGGGCCTCCCACTCGCTGAAGGACTCGGGGGCCGTGTCCCAGAGCTTGAGCAGCCGCGCGAACGCGACCGGCGACTTGGCGTGCTCGCCGATGTGCTCGTACGCCGACATCAGTTCCAGCAGCGCCGTCACCAGGACATCGGGCTTCTCGAATACCTCCGCCGCCTCGACGAGTTCCTCGGCGACCACCGTGCGTGCCAGTCCGTGGGGGCGGTCGAAATTCTCGCGGAGCGCCTCGACCACGGCTTCGGGAGTGTCCAGCATCTACAGTTCCTTCCCTTGGCCGGAGCCGGGTTCCGCCGTGCCGGGCTGGTGCATGGCGTGGGTGAGCAGGCCGATGAAGGCCCGGTTGAGCAGGGCGCTCTCGCTCGCCCGCAGGGGGCGGCGGCTGAGCAGGAGGGCCTGACCGTAGAGCGCCTCGGCCGCCGTGACCGAGAGGCCCCGTTCGGTGATCGTGATGGCCTGGCGGACCAGCGGGTTGAGGTGGTTCAGGACGAGCTGGGCGCGCGGGGCCTCCTGGCGCAGCGAGCCGAGGATGTCCGCCCAGAGGCCGTCGCTGTCGGCGGCCAGGCTCGACCTGGTCCGCTCGTGCCGCGCCTCCCGGTTGTCGAGGAGCAGCGCCGGGGCGGTGACGGGCTGGAAGTCGCGCAGGACGACGTCGCAGTCGTGGACACCGATCGTCTCCCGCGCGACGGCGAGGAAGGCCGCCGCGCGCAGTTCGGCGGAGGTGTCCACGGCGTCGAGGTGGGCGGTGACGGTGGCCGGGTCCAGGTCCGCGACGGCCGTGCCGGGCCGGATCTCCGGCAGCCGGTGCACGAGGTCGCGGTCGTAGGTGTAGCCGCCGTTGACGACGCCGAGTCCGGCGGCCGAGGCGATCGGGGCGACCTGGCGGAACTCCTCGACGCTGCGGGTGACCAGCAGCGTCGGGTGGGTACGCGCGAACTCCTCCAGCGTCACGTTGCCGTCGGAGGTCTCGAACGGCAGCCACGGCAGCACGATGCGCAGCAGCTCGTCGTCGTACCGGGCGAGCGCCTTGACCGCGAGGTGGTGGGTGTCGATGAAGCGGTGCAGCAGGGAGGGATCGCTCGCGGCGAGGCCGGTGAGCCAGTCACGGATCCGCTCGCCGAGTGCGTCCCGTACGGCGGAGAGCGTGCCGTCCTCGTACAGCGACTCCCGGGACGCGGTCGGCCGCAGGCTGGTGGTGTCGACGACACAGCGCACGAAGAAGGCCCACTCGGGGAGCAGCTCCGGTGCCTGATCGGTGAGGAGCATTCCCTTGAGATGGACGCGGTGGCCCGCCTTCTGGGCCGGGCTGAGTGCGGTGGGAAGGACGTAGGCGACACCGCGCAGCCCGGCGGCCGGCAGGTCGAGCTCGATGGTGTCGAGCGGGGTGAAGTCGAAGAGGGTGCGGCAGTACGCCGTGAACGCCTCGCGCCTGGCGAGCGGCGAGCGGTGCGTCCGCTCCCACGGGGGTGTCTCGTTGATGCGGTGGCTCTCGCCCCTGGGGCCGGCCACGACGACCTCGTGGCGCAGCAGGCCACCGTAGTGCCGGGCCAGGGCGACGACCTGTTCCGGCTCGGTCCACTCGGCGTTGTCGGCGCGCGGGGTGAGGCGCACAATGGTGCCCGGCTCGGGAACGGCCGAGGCGGGCAGCGTACGGATGGTGTACCGGCCGTCGGAGTGGCCGCGCCATTCGACGGCCGGCGCCGCCGGGTCGGCCGCGGTGCGGCTGGTCACGACGATCTCGTCGGCCACGACGAAGCAGGCGAGCAGCCCGATGCCGAACTGGCCGATGAACTCGCCGCGGGCCGCGTCGAGGCCGGCCCCGTCCAGGGCGCCGTCCAGGGTCCGCTTGGAGCTGCGGCCGATGGTGGCGAGGAACTGGTGTACGTCGGCCTCGGTCAGACCGACACCGGTGTCGGTGACGGTGAGGGTGTCGCCGGTACGCACCGTGATACGGCCGGGCGCCCCGGGATCGAGGGCCTGACGGGCCGTGATGGCGTCCACCGCGTTCTGCAGCAGCTCACGCAGGTAGACGCGGGGGGACGAGTAGAGGTGGTGGGAGAGCAGGTCGACCAGGCCGCGCAGGTCGACCTGGAAGGTGTGGGCGGTCTCGGAAGGAGGCACCTTGTGCTGACTTTCGTGGTGGGCGCGTGCTCGGAGCGCGGAGCGCTGGACGAGGACGCGGACGGGTGAGGTCGGTGGAGGGGCGCGGGAGGAAGTGTCGGCGGATCAGCGTCCGGCTGCCGCGCGGTGCTTCCGGTAGGCGGCGGCGGGGTCGCGGTGGTTCAGGTAGTACCAGGGGGACTCGGTGACGCGGCCCTCCGTGGCCCGGAAGCACTCCCGTGCCGCGTCGCGGTCGCCCACCAGCGAGAAGGCCAGGGCGAAGGAGTTGAGGAGCTGGACCCAGGAGCCCCGGCGGACGAAGTCCGGGTGCCGGTAGGAGTGCCCGGCGGCCTTCCGCAGGGACCGGGCCACCTCCGGCAGGTGCATGTACGCGGCGTCGTCACCCTGGTCGAGGGCGAGCCACTGCTCGATGTGCGCGTCCGCGACGAGCCGGCCCAGCAGGGTGCCGCCGGGAGCGCCGAACGCGGACGACTGCGCGAAGGCGTGCATCTCCTCGTGCGAGCCGCCCCACTTGTCGCAGAGCTGCTGCAACTGCTGCGCGTGGGCGCCGACATGGTACGGATCGCGCCGCACCGTGGCCTCGAACCGGCGCCGGGCGACGGCCGGGCCGACCTGGAGGCCGCGGCCGGTGGTCTGCAGGCCGTACCAGGGGGAAGTCCACCCCGGCTCGCGCTCCGCGGCTTCGTACAACCACCGCTCGGCCGTGCGCAGCCGGTCGTGGAACACCTCGAACTGCTCGCGCGAGACGTGGGTCGCCCGCGCCGCCGTACGGGCCTCCCAGCCCCAGCTGAGGTAGCGCATCCCGGCGACGACCCGGGGCAGGGCCGCTTCCGGCTCGGCCTCGGCCACCTCGGTGATCCATCGCTCCACCCGTGCGGTGTCGCCGACGGTCCTGAGCAGCTCCGTGCGGTCCTCGCTCTCGGGGCGCGCCATGAGTATCGCGCGCACGGTGTCCCAGTCCGCCGCGGCCGCGGCCGCCGAGATGCGCGCGACATCCGGGTCTCCGGAGTCCTTCTGCAGCTGCGCGCCGGGCCTGCCCACCTGTTTCCCCAGCGCGTGCGTCCAATCGCGGAGCAACGCCATGTTCCCACCCCCTGGCCTGTGTCGAACGGGGAGGTCCATGATCCTTCCTCCCCGTGGCCTAGTGAGTATCACGCCCGACCGACAATCGCACACGGTTTCGGGCCGGCCTGCGGGGGCGTACGCGAGTGCCCGGTGCAGAAGGCATGAATCCTCCGCACCGGGCAACAGGTGTCCCCCGGGGGACGGCTTTCAGGAAGCGGCCGTCGCCGTTCCCGCGGCGGCCGGCGCGGCAAGGGACTGCTCGCTCCGCCGGGCACGGTGCGACATCCAGGCCGCGACCAGCGCGCCCGAGATGTTGTGCCACACGGAGAAGACGGCTGCCGGGAGCGCGGCCAGCGGGCTGAAGTGGGCCGTCGCCAGCGATGCCGCGAGACCGGAGTTCTGCATGCCGACCTCGAAGGCCATGGCACGGCTGGCGGGCGGGCCGAGTCGGGTGAGCTTGCCCGCGCCGTAACCCAGGGCCAGGCCGAGGCCGTTGTGCAGGACGACGGCGATCAGCACGGTGGCGGCCGCCGACTTGATCGCGCCCGCGCTTCCCGAGACCACCGCGCAGACGATCGCGGCGACGGCCAGCGAGGACAGCCAGGGCATGGCGCCCAGCACCCGGTCGACGAGCCTGCCCGCGACGAGTCTTACCACCAGCCCGCCGATCACCGGGAGCAGCACGGTCTTGAGGATGTCGGTCACCATGGAGCCGGCGTCCACGGGCAGGTACGCCCCGGCCAGCAGCAGGGTCAGCGGGGGCGTCACCAGCGGAGCGAGCACGGTGGAGACGGTGGCCACGGAGACCGAGAGCGCCACGTCGCCGCGGGCCAGGAAGGTCACCACGTTAGACGCGGTGCCGCTGGGCGCGCAGCCCACCAGGATGACGCCCGCCGCCAGTTGCGGCGGGAGCCCCAGCAGGTGGGCGATGATCCAGCCGAGGCCCGGCATGATCACATAGTGCGCGACCAGCCCGATGGCGACCGCCCAGGGGCGCCTGGCCACGCCCTTGAAGTCGTGGGGCGTCATCGTCAGGCCCATGCAGAACATGACGACGCCGAGCAGGTACGGCACCGCCTTCGTCCAGCCCTCGAAGGTCCCGGGCGTGAGGAGGCCGGCCGCTCCCGCCACGAGGACGAGTACGGGGAAGACCGTGACGGCGCGCCTCGCCGCCTTGCTGTCGGAGCCCGTGCCGTCGGTGCTCGTGTGATCCGGTGTCGTCTGTTCGTTTCGCACAGCCGCGATGAGACTCTTCTTCCGTGTGCGCCCGCAAACCCGTCTCGATATGTGGTCACTGCATCCATCATGTGTCGCGCCGGGGGCCGGTTGCGGGCCGGGGACGTCGGCCGGCACGCCCGCAGGGCGTACCGGCCGACGGTGCCGGCCGGGCCGCTACCGGCCGGACGCCGCGGCGGTGTTGGCGGCGCCGTTGATGACGAACTGGGATCCGGGTTCGATCAGCACGTCGCCCTGGGCCGAGCCGGTGATCGACACGTTGGTCAGGGTGGCACTGCCCCTGGCCCCTCCGTGCGCGAGGATGCCCGAGCCGTTGGGCGAGTTGGTGATCCGGACGTTCGAGATCTGTGCTCCGGGGACGGAGCCCCCGCCCGTCTTGAACTGGATGCCGTCGTAGGTCGAGTCCTGGATGTCGGTGTCCCTGATGGTGACGCCGGGAATGTCGGGACCGGCCGCGAACAGGGTGATGGCACCGAACTCCTGCGCCTCGCCCCAGAAGGCTCCGCCCGTGCGGTTCAGGGCGTTGTTGGCGATCAGGGTCTGCCCGGAGAAGGGCAGCGGGTCGTGGTCGGTCGCCAGCATGATGCCGGGGTAGTTCATCGTGTCGGAGACGATGTTGTTCTCGATGGTGTTGCCGTAACCGCCGTAGACCGCGATGCCGTTGGCCCGCCACGGCAGGGCGATCGTGTTGTTGCGGAAATGGTTGTCGTGGCCGATGTCCACCGACTGGTTCTTCACGTACTTGTTCGACCAGACGGCGAGCGAGTCGTCCCCGGTGTTCCGGAAGGAGGAGTTGAAGACCGTCGAATTGCGCGTGCCGTTGGAGAGATTGATGCCGTCCGCATATGTGTTGCGAATGCGCATTCCGGTGAATTCGACACCATCTCCGGGGCCCCAGAGCTCGGGAATGTTGTCGTAGTCTCGGCCCACCCACACCCCGACGTTGGAGTGCTCAAGCCAGACATTGGTGATCTTGGTGTTGGTGCCGAAGCGACCGTTGAGTCCGACTCCGCCCTCGGCGTTGCCGTCACCGCCCCGGATCGTGCCGGAACCGAAGATCGCGATGTCGGAGATGGTGGTGTTGTCGTCGATGTCGAAGCCGAAGTTCCCCTCGTGCGGGTGGTTGATGCCGCCCGCGTTCTGCGGCTGGATGAGGGAGTACAGCTGGGAGTGCCACATGCCCGCGCCGCGGATCGTGACGTTCCTGATGCCCACCTGGTTGTACTGCCCCCGGTTGAGCGGGTCGTCGGTCAGGATCTTCTGCTCCTGCCGCCACTGCCCGGCCGGAATCCACACACAGCCGATCTCACCGTTCTGGTCGGCCGTCACCGCCCGCTGGATGGCGTCGGTGTCGTCGATGCCGTCGTTGGGCACGGCCCCGTAGGTGGTGATCGAGACGCAGCCGGCGGGCTGCGCGGCCGGGGCCGCCACCTGCTCCAGGTCGACGAGGTCGATGATGTAGAAGGACGCGGTGTCGCCCGCGTCGCGCTGGAGGCGGAACTTCGTGCCGACCGGGTAGGTCTGGCCGAGCAGCGCGTTCGACTCGTCGAAGAGCCTGCGTGCGTCGGCCTGCGGCTGGTTGGTCAGGCCCTCCGGGCTGTCCGTGTCGCCGTACAGCCAGCTGTGCTTGGAGGAGAGCGTCAGCTTCCGGGCGAAGGTGTTGTTGACGTAGAGGCTGATCGTGGCCTCCGTACCGCCGCCGCCGGGCGCGTCGGGGATGGAGTTGCGGACCACGAGGGAGTTGGTGGGCACGGTCGAGGTGATCTCGACGTACTGGCCGGTGGAGTTGAGCCGCACCGACTGCCGGCCCGAGGACTCGGTCGCGAAGTTGGTGTGCCCGAAGGTGCGCTTCTGGTCGGCGGTGAGCAAGGTGCCCTGGAAGGAGCCCTGTTCCGCTTCGTACTCGGTGTACGGCACTGCGGCGCCGCGTCCCACCACGATGGCGCGGGAGAAGACGTTGTTGTTCTCGTTGGTCTCGGTGAGGACACCGGTCGCGTCCGCGGTGGCGGTCAGATTGGCCCCGCCGCTCTTCGCTGTCCAGGTGCCGCTGATCGGCACGGTGACCGTGCCTCCGGCGGGAATGGCCCCGGTGGTTCCGTTCAGCGTGGTGCTCTCCACCTGGAGGCGGGTCACCGTCGAGGAACTCACCGCCGTGGTACCCCGGTTGTTCACGGACACGGTGAAGGTGACGGCGGCACCGACCGCCGGGCTGGACGGGCTGGAGGAGATGCCCGTCACCTGGAGGTCAGGGCCGGGGCTCTGGGCGACCACCAGCTTGGAGGCGGCGGTGCGGCTGTTGTTGCTGTTGTCCAGCTCGACGACGGTGTCGGTCGGGTCGACCACCGCCGAGACGGAGTAGGCACCCATCGGGCGCTTGCCGGCGCTCACCGGGACGGTGGCGGAGGCGCCGGCCGCGAGCGCGTTCACCGAGGCGCTGCCGACGACCTGGCCTTCCAGGCTGACGTTGACCGTCGTCGCGGGCGAGGCGGCCGAACCCGTGTTGCGCACCGTGGCGTTCACGGTCACCGCGTCGCTCTCGGAGGGGGAGGAGGGAGACCAGGTCAGGTCCGAGAGGGTCAGGTCCGGGTTGGGTGCGGCCGTGCCGACCACCTGGACCTCGGCGACCTGGGCGCCGGGAGCACCGGTGTTGGAGAAGAACTTCAGCTGCACGTCGGCGTACCGGCCGCTGACCGGGACCGTCACCGTGTTTCCGTTGGCCGACGGCGAGAACGCGTAGTCGGCCTGGCTCTTCAGCGAGGTGAACCCGGTGGCGGACTGCGCCCGGCCCAGCACCTGGATGCTCTGGGTGCGGGCCCCCCACGCCGCGTCCGGCGAGAGCTTGACCACGACGGCCGAGAGGTCGGCGTCGGAGCCGAGCTTCACGGTCAGCGTGGCGGGATAGCCGTTCGACTCCCAGTAGGTGTCACGCCGGTCGTCGTTGGCGTTGGTGCCCACGTAGGTCTGCGCGTACGAGGAGGCCTCGATCGGCTTGTTCAGCGCGAGGTTGGTGCCGGTGGGCGCGGGTGTGCCGGGGTCCGTGCCGCCCGATGCCTCCCCGTAGACCTCGAGCTGGGAGAGCTGTGCGGCGTTCCAGCCGGTGTTGGCGGTCACCAGCACCCGTACGTACCGCACCTGGGCCGCTGCGAAGCCGATGGTGACCGTGTTGCTCGTGGCCGGGGTGAACGACCGGCCCGCCGAGGCGGACAACGTGCTGAAACCGGAGCCGTCCGTGCTGCCCTGGACGGCGAGCGTCTGGGTGCGCGCCTCCCACGTGTTCGGCAGCTTCAGTACCACCTGGTCGACGCCGGACGTGGCGCCCAGATCGACCTGGACCCACTGCGGGAACGTTCCGGGGCTCTCCCAGTACGTCTGCTGGCTGCCGTCGGTGACGTTCGACGCCGGGTAGGCGCCGAGCGAACCGCCGGCCGACGCCGGCCTTCCGAGCGCCAGGTCGGTGGTCCGGCCGGCCGCCGAGGCGGCGACCGGCAGCAGTCCGACGGTCATCAGCGCGGCTGTCACCGCACCGATGACGAACCGCCGCCATCCGCGTTGCTTCCCTCTCATGCTGTCCTCAGTTCCGTGGGCCTGCGGCGCCGGCCGGACACGGGGAGCGCATGCGCCGGGCGTCCGACGCGCGGCGTCGGACGCCCGGCGACGGCCGCGTGCGGGCTGCCGGTACGCCGGTGGGGGTCGATCGGGACATCGGCAGGAGCGAGGAGCAGGTCGCCTGCCGTGAACTCGCGTTCTCTGATTGGTAATTTGAGAGATCTAGTTGATTTTTTGCGGTGCCGAGGTGACAGGTTTCTAGCAGGCTCCGCTTTTGTCAACGGTTCTCGCACCGGCACGACGGCCGGTGGTGCGTTCGCGCAGCTCGGGGCAGGCGGACGGGCCGCAAGGAGATCATGGGCCGGGCGAAGGGCCGCGCAGGGGAAGGGCCGCGCTGTGAGAAGGCCCGCGCGGGCGGTGCCCGTACGGCGCGCCGGGGGCGGTGGGCCGAGGGCGGTGCGCTGAGGGCGGCGCGCTGGGGGCGGTGCGCTGAGGGTGGTGCCGACGTTGCGCGGGCGCACGTGCCGGTGGTTCGCTCTCCCGGGAAAACCGGGCGCGGTGCTCTCCGGCACCGGCTCGGGAGGGACGGACGGGCCGGCGCGCGTCCGCGTGCGCCGGCGCCCAAGGGCCCCCCGCGGTCCGGGCCCGGACTTTTCAGCCCGGCTCGGGCGGTGCCGCGCCGAGCGGCCTCCGGCGGGACCGCTTGGCGCGGCACCGCCCGTCGCCGTGCCCCGGGGTGACGGGCGATGCCGGCCCCCGCCTACCTGCCGCCCTCGCGCGCGGTCGGCCGCGCCCCCTGCCGGCGTGCCGTGCTGGCCCGCACGATGAGCTCCGGTGCGACGGTCAGATGCTCCGTACCCGTCGCCGTGCCCTCGATGTGCTCCAGCAGCAGCGCGATGCTGTTGCGGCCGAGCGCGGCGAAGTCCTGGCGGACCGTGGTGAGGGGCGGAGGGAAGAACTCCGCCTCCGGGATGTCGTCGAACCCGGCCACCGCCACGTCCTCGGGGGTCTGGAAACCCGCTTCCCGCAGGGCGCGCAGCACCCCCAGGGCCATCTGGTCGTTGGCCACGAAGACCGCGGTGAGCCCGGGACCCTGCGGCGACGAGGCGACCCGCCCGGCGAGTTGCTGCCCGGCCCGGTACCCGGACATCGGGCTCCAGTCGCCTCGCAGCGGCGTCGGGATCTCGGCCCCCGCCGCACGGAGCGCGCCCTCCCACCCGGCGGTCCGGGCCTCGCTCTCCAGCCAGTCGCGGGGGCCGGCGACGTGCCAGACGGTGGAGTGGCCGGAGGCGAGCAGGTGTTCGGTGATCATGCGCGCCCCGAGCTCCTGATCCAGGGAGACTCCCGGCAGGTCGAGATCGTGCCCGCCCTCCACGGTCACCACGGGACACGGAGCCTGGAGCGTGGTGAGCGCGCGCACCGCGTCGCGCTGCGGCGTGATGGCGATGATCCCCTCCACGCCCCACGCGCTGAGGTGCTCCATCGCCTCGGTCAGGGCTGCCCGGCTGGCCACCCGCAGGGTGACCGCCGAGACGAGGTACCCCCGGTCGCGTGCCGCCTCCTGGACTCCCGCGAGGGTGCTCGCCGGCCCGTGGAGCGTCGTGTTGACGGCGATGACGCCGAGCGTGTGGGTGCGCCGGGTCGCGAGCGCCCGGGCCGCCGAGTTGCGGCGGTAGCCGAGCCGCTCGATGGCTTCGGTCACCTGGGCGCGGGTTTTCACGCTCACGTTCGGGTGGTCGCTGAGGACCCGCGAGACGGTCTGGTGCGACACGCCTGCCACGCGTGCCACGTCCGCCATCGTGGGTGCCCTCGCGGCGTCTGCGGGCCGGGGCAATCCATTTCCTCTCTGTGGAGTCCGGGGCGTCGGAAGTGTTTCGACCTCAAGGTACCTGTCCTGTGCAGGTGTACGAAGGTCGCTGCCGCCCAGCGCCCGTTCAGGGGGAGTGTGCGCTCACATCATGGCCTCGTCCGCTCGCCCGGCTGCTCGTCAGTTACCGCATGGGGCTTGAGTTCGTGTCATGTTAGCGCTCACAATCTAGCTGCGTCAGTACGCGTGACATCGCGACGTACGGCCGTCCCGTACGTTCGGGCGGCACGCGGCGAGCCACAGGACACGCGGGCCCTGCGAGGCATGCGTGGCACAAGGGACGTACGTGACGTGTCGGTCCGGGATCACCCGCCGGTGATCCCAAAGAGCAGTTGCTGTTGTCCTTGCCGGAGAGACGGTCCAGAGAGACGGTGAACGTGTCATGAGCGAGACCACACTCCGCGAACTGCGCAGTGAGGTGCTGGCCGCCAACCTGCGGATTCCGCAGGCCGGCCTGGCGACGCTGACCTGGGGAAACGTCAGTGCGGTGGACCGTGAATCGGGTGTCTTCGTCATCAAGCCGTCCGGCGTCTCCTACGCCGAACTCACCGAGAAGGACCTCGTGGTGGTCTCGCTCGCGGACGGCAGCGTGGTGGAGGGGCGGTTGCGGCCGTCCACCGACACGGAGACCCACCGCTGTCTCTACCGGGCGTTCCCGTCCGTCGGCGGGGTGACCCACACCCACTCCGAGCACGCCGTCGCCTTCGCCCAGGCCCGCGTGCCCATACCCGTACTCGGCACGACCCACGCCGACACCTTCAACGGCCCCGTCCCCGTCACCGCCGACCTCACCGCCGAACAGTGCGCCAGGGACTACGAGTACAACACCGGCCAGGTCGTCGTCTCGATGCTGGAGGGCGACGACCGCCGCGCCCGCGAAGTGCCGGGCGCGCTCGTCTCGCGCCACGGTCCATTCACCTGGGGCGCCACCGCGACCGCGTCGCTCGAGAACGCGATCATCTGCGAGGCGGTGGCCAGGATGGCGCTGCACACCCTCGCCCTGCGGCCGGGCGGAGCCGGGGCGACGCCTCCGCCGCAGCATCTCCTGGACCGCCACTTCACGCGCAAGCACGGGCCGGACGCCTACTACGGCAACGCCTGACCCCCGGGCGGCGGGAGCGGCGCCGGTCCGGTGAATGCCGCCGGACCGGCACCGGCCCGTCACACGAAGCGCCACAGGTGGTCGTCCGTCCCGTTGTCGTCCCACTGCACGACCTGCGCACCCTGGGCGGTCGACGCGCCGAGCACCCCCAGGACCCGGCCGCTGTTGGCGTTCCAGATGCGGAAACAGCCGGCCGAGCCGTAACGCAGCTGCCACAGATGGTCGGTGGTCCCGTTGTCGTCCCACTGGAGCACCCGCGCCCCCGCCGCCTGGGAGGCCCCCTCGACCCCCAGGACCTTGCCGCTGTGGAGGTTGCGCAGCCGGAACCGCCCGGCGGTGTCCCGAACGGCCAGCCAGAGGTGGTCGTCGGTGCCGCTGTCTCCCCACTGGACCGCGAGCCCGCCGTTCGTGGCGGACATGCCGCTGATGCCCAGCACCAGCCCGCTGCGCAGGTTCTGGAGGCGGTGGTACCCGCTGGGGACGAACCACCAGGCGTTGTCCCCACCGCCGTTGTCGCTGTCCTGGACGGCCCGCGCCCCCACGGCGGTGGAACCCGCCCTGATGCCGAGGACCTTGCCACTGTTGGCGTTGCGGAGACGGTGCGTCCCGTCCCCCGTGTCGATCGGGGTCCAGAGGTGGTCGGCCGTACCGGAGTCGCTCCACTGCAGCACGTCCGCGTCGTCGGCCGTGGACATGGACCGTACGCCCAGCACCTTGCCGCTGTTGGCGTTGCGGAGCTTGAGCGCCCCGCCGTCCGCGACGAACTGCCAGTCGTGGTCCGCGGTGCCGCTGTCGTCCCACTGGAGCGCCGCGCCGCCGTCGGCCGTCGACATGTCCTGGATGCCCAGGACCAGGCCGCTCTGCGCGTTGACGAGCCGGAAGCCGGAGACGCCGGCGTTGCCGTCGGCGTCCCAGTAGACGCCGGCGTTCTGGTGATGGTTGTCGTAGAAGGGGATGAGGCTCACCGGGGCACCGTTCGCCCGGGCGGTGAACGTCACGGGCGTCGCCGTCGCAGCGATCGACGAGGTGGTGAGCAGGGGGAGTACGCCGCCGAGCGCCGTGCTGCCGAACGCACCGCTGAGCACCACCGGACCGTAGGAGACCGACTGCACCTGGGGCCGGTCGGGGGTGCCGTTCAGCGCGAGCCGCATCGGGAACCGCAGGGTGACGGTGTCCCCGGAGGCCCAGGTCCGGTCGAGCGTGGCGTAACTGCCCGGCGTCAGGGTCAGGCTCTGGGCGGTGCCGTTGACGGAGACCGAGGCACCAGACGTCCAGCCCGGGACGCGCACCCGCAGCGACCACCGGCCCGCGGTGCCCGTCACCTTCAGCACGGTGGTGTCGGACGCGGGGAACGCGGTGGTCTGCGTGACCGTGACCCCGCGCTCGGCCCAGGTCAGGACCGAGGGGACGAAGAGGTTCACCCAGAGCCCCGCGGAGTCGGAGAAGTACACCGAGTCCATCAGCTTGGTGTGGGTTTCGAGGCCCGTGCCCTGGCAGCAGGTGAAGGTGTCGTAGTCCCTGCTGTACGTGCGCCGCCCACCGGGGTTGAGCGGCGTGAAGTAGCAGACATGACCGTGCGGATCGGCGGGATCCTGCTGCCCGACGAGCTGGTTGGTCAGCGCCCGCTCGTAATAGTCGGCGTACGCCGCCCGATTGGGATCCAGGGTGAACAACTCACGGGTGAGCTTGAGCATGTTGTACGTGTTGCAGCTCTCGCAGGTGTTGTCGGTGAGGTACTGGCCGATGGCCCCCGGGGCCTTGAAGAACTCACCGACGCTGTTGCCGCCGATCGCGTAGGAGTGGTTCGTGGTGACGATGTTCCAGAAGTTGACCGCGATGTCCCGGTAGCGGGTGGTCCCGGTCGCCTTGTACTCCCGCGCGCTCCCGACGATCTTGGGTATCTGCGTGTTGGCGTGCAGCCCGTCCAGGCTGTCGGTGCCCGCCGCCAGCGGGTCGATGACCGCCGCGTGGTCGAAGCGCCGCGCCACGGTCAGCCAGCGGCTGTCGTCCGTCTGCTGGTAGAGGTCGGTGAGGACCGCGTTCATGCCGCCGAACTCGGTCTTCATCGTGGTCTGCATCTGCGCGGTGGTGAGGCGTGCCGTCCGTACGTCCACCCACCCGGCGAGCGCGAGCAGCACGTCGCGCGCCTGGGTGAGACCGGCCAGCCGCCAGGCGTCCAGCAGACCCGCCAGCGTCTTGTGGACGCAGTAGTAGGGCACGCCCTTGCGTACGCCCGTCTCGACGGTGTCGAAGTCCGACTCCGGGAACCCGGAGAGATATCCGGTGCGGTAACCCTTCGGCGCCGCCTGGCACTTGGCGAGTTCGGCGACCATGTACACGAGCCGGTCCAGGAAGACGCTCTCCCCGGTGACCGCGTACGCCTGCGCCCACGCGCTGAGGAAGTGCCCCTGGCTGTGGGTGCGGAACTCGAAGTCCGGCGCCTCCCAGCCGTAGCACTGCTCGGCACCCTTGGTCGAAAGTCCGTGATTGGTGCGGAAGTTGTACAGCAGACGGTCGGGGTCGATGAAGCGCAGATAGGCGAGCGTGCGGTCCATGTTCTCCCGCCAGCGGCCCGCCGTGAGCTGGACGCTCCCCAGCGGGAACGGCTGCACGAGCGCGCCGGTCTCGGCGCGGACCGGGGCGACCGCGTCGGCGGCCGCGGTGGCCGCCGACGCGGGGGAGGCGAGTGCCGGGGCGAGCGCGGCGAGTGCCACCCCTCCCGAGGCGGCGAAGAAGAGCCGGCGGTTCATGGCGGTCATGGGCGGTCGTCCTTCCGAGGGGGAGCGGGCGCACGAGCACGGGGTCTGCCGGTCCCGCTCCCGGCGACGCGTCGTGCGGGGGGCGGGACCGGGTGGGCTCAGCTGGTGACCAGGAAGGTCGCTTCCTGCCGGGCGGTCGCCGGGGAGGACGCGGTCACTCCTGCGCCACGGAGAAGCGCAGTTCGGTGCGGGAGCGGTACACCTCGCCGGGCCGGAGGAGGGTACTGGGGTCGTCGGCGCGGTTCGGGGAGTCCGGGAAGTGCTGGGTCTCCAGGGCCACCCCCGCGTGCGGGCCGTAGGGGTGTCCGCTCTTGCCGGTGATCCCGCCGGCGAGGAGGTTGCCGGTGTACACCTGTATCCCCGGCTCGGTGGTGTGCACCTCCAGGCGCCGCCCCGAGGCGGGTGCGTGGAGCACGGCGGCGCTGCGCAGATCCGCGTCCGGCGCGTCGCCGAGTACCCAGTTGTGGTCGAAACCACCACCCGCCAGGCGAAGCTGTTCGTCGTTCCGGGCGAACACCGCGGCGAGGCGGCGGGAGCGGCGCAGATCGAACGGGGTCCCCTCGACCGGCCGGTGCGGACCGTCCGGGATCAGCGCCGCGTCGACGGGGGTCCAGCGCGGTGCGTGGATCCGGAGCTCGTGGCCGAGCACGTCACCACTGCCCTCTCCCTCCAGGTTCCAGTAGGCGTGGTTGGTGAGGTTGACGACCGTCGGCGCGTCACTCACCGCGTGGTAGTCGAACGTCAAGGTGTCGTCCCGGGCCAGCGTGCAGGTGAGCCGGACGCTCAAGGTGCCGGGAAAGCCCTGGTCGCCGTCGGGGCTGCGCAGGAAGAGCCGTACGCCGGTGCGGTCGGAGGCGTGGACCGGTTCGGCACGCCACACCCGGCGGTCGAAGCCGTCCGGTCCGCCGTGCAGGGTGTGGCCGGTGTCCTGGGTGTCCAGCTGCCGGACCACACCGTCCACCTCGAGCCGGCCGCCGGCGATCCGGTTGGCGTAGCGGCCCACCGTCGCGCCGAAGTAGGAGGCCGGCCCGCGCACCGTACGGGCGTCGGACGCCGCGAGCACCACGTCGGCGAAACGGCCCCACCGGTCCGGGAGGAGCAGCGAGTGCAGCCGGGCGCCGAGGGTGTGGACCTCGGCGCGGGCCTGCCCGGGGAAGCCGAACACCCAGCGGTCGCCCGTACCGGTGTCGGACAGCCGGTACGGGCGGCCCGTCGGGTACGGACGCTCGTCGGGCGCCGGCGGCGGGGCGGCCGGTGACTCGGGCGGGTGGCGCATGTATGTCCCTCGGTGTCGGTTTCGATGGTCGGGCGGCTGGGTGGTGCTGTCCCGCTCAGCCCGTGGGTTTCCGGTTTCCGCCCAGGACCCGCTGCAGCACGATGAAGACGAAGAGCAGCGCGCCGATGACGATCCGGGTCCACCAGGAGCTCAGCGTGCCCTGGAAGTTGATGACCGTCTGGATCATCCCGAGGACCAGGACGCCGAGCGCGGTACCGAGGACGAAGCCGGAGCCACCGGTGAGCAGGGTGCCGCCGATCACGGTCGCGGCGATGGCGTCGAGCTCCATGCCGACCGCGTGCAGCGCGTAGCCGGAGAGCATGTAGAACGTCAGCAGCACCCCGCCGAGCGCGGAGCAGAGCCCGCTCACCGCGTATACGGCCACCTTGGTGGAGGCCACGGGCAGCCCCATCAGCCGGGCCGAGTTCTCGTTGCCGCCGAGGGCGTGGACGTTGCGGCCGAACCGGGTGTGGTGGAGCGCCACGAAGGCCACGGCGAGCACGACCAGCGCGATGACCACGGCGGGCGAGACGAACAGCCCGCCGGGCATCACCAGCCGGGTCTGGGCGATGGTGACGGTGGTCGGATCGCTGATGGAGATGGACTCGGTGCTGATCGTGTAGCAGAGGCCGCGCGCCAGGAACATGCCGGCCAGCGTCACGATGAAGGGCTGGATCTCGAAGGTGTGGATGACCCACCCCATCAGGGCGCCACCGCCCGCGCCCACCAGCAGGACCAGCGGGACCACGGCGAACAGCGGCCAGCCCTGCCGCTCCACCAGCCAGGCGGTGAGCATGGTCGACAGGGCCACCACCGAGCCCACCGACAGATCGATGCCGCCGGTGAGGATCACGAAGGTGACACCGATGGCGACCACCAGCAGGAAGCTGTTGTCGATCAGCAGGTTCAGCAGGACCTGGGCGGAGAAGAACCCGTCGTAGCGCGCCGAACCGACGGCGAACATCGCCACCAGGAGGACCGCGGTGACCACCAGCGGGACGCGGGTGCGGGCGCGGGGGGAGAGGGGGGCGCGGAACGGCCGCGTGAGGGTGCCGGCGACACCCGCGATGCCGGTGCTCATGTACGTACCTCCTGCGGGAGCGGGCTGTCGTCCGCCTCGGCGTGCTGTCGGGAGGGTGCCGGTCCGCGGCGGCTCAGTACCTTCGCCCGGAACACGGGCGACTGGATGAGGCAGACCGCGATCACCACGAAGGCCTTGAAGACCAGCGTCGTCTCGGGCGGGACACCCAGGGTGTAGACCGTCGTGGAGAGGGTCTGGATGATCAGGGCGCCGAGCACCGTCCCTCCGAGGGAGAACCGGCCGCCCGTCAGCGCGGTGCCGCCGATGACCACGGCGAGGATGGCGTCGAGCTCGATCCAGAGCCCCGCGTTGTTGCCGTCCGCGCTGGACACGTTGGAACTGATCATCAGACCGGCGACGGCGGCGCACAGGGCGCAGAAGACATAGACCACGATCAGCAGACCCGCCGCCCGGATGCCGACCAGCCGGCTGGCGACCGGGTTGCCGCCCACCGACTCGATCAGGAGCCCCAGCGCGCTTCGCCGGGTCACCAGCGAGGTGAGAACCACGATCACCGCCGCCAGCAGGACGGCGAAGGGGAACATCAGCCAGTAGCCGCCGCCGATCATCTTGTACGGGCCGCTCGTGACGGTGATGATCTGGCCGTCCGACACCAGTTGGGCGATGCCCCGGCCGGCGACCATGAGGATCAGGGTCGCCACGATGGGCTGTACGCCCAGCCGGGCGACCAGTGTGCCGTTGACCAGGCCGAGCACTACCGCGACGCCCAGTGCGATCGCGACCGCCCCGAGCACGGTGGGGACACTGCCGGGGGCCGGCGAACCCGCGATGTGCTCGCACGCCAGCGCACCGGCGATGGCGACCGTGGAGCCGACCGAGAGGTCGATCCCGCGGGTCGCGATGACCAGCGTCATGCCCAGCGACACCAGGACGAGGGGGGCGCCGAACTGGAGGATGTCGATCAGGCTGCCGTAGAGGTGGTCGCCCCGCACGTGGACGGCGAAGAAGTCGTGGGTGAAGGCGAGATTGCCGAGCAGCAGGGCCGCCAGGACGGCCGAGGGCCAGAACAGCCGGTGGCGCAGCAGCCGTTGTCCGACGCCGCCGGCCGACGGGCCCTTGGCGGGGTGCGGGGTCATGAGTCCTCTCCGGTGGCGATGGTGGCCAGAATGCGTTCGGGGGTGACGGTCTCGTCGTTGGCCAGGGTGGCGACCATGCGGTGGTCCCGCAGCACGCCGATACGGTGGCTCAGCCGCAGGACCTCCTCCAGCTCCGCCGAGATGAAGAGCACCGCGGTGCCCTCCGCGGAGAGCCGCGCGACCAGCTTCTGGATCTCGGCCTTGGCGCCGATGTCGATGCCACGCGTCGGTTCGTCCAGGATCAGCAGTTTCGGGTCGGTCAGCAGCCAGCGCGCGAGCAGCACCTTCTGCTGGTTGCCGCCGCTGAGGTGGCGTACCTGCGCCTCCGGATCGGCGGGGCGGATGTCCAGCGCGGAGATCCACCGCCGCGTCAGCTCCTCCTGCCTGGTCCGGGAGACCGGCCTCGTCCAGCCGCGCGCCGCCTGCATCGCCAGCACGATGTTCTCGCGCACCGTGAGCTCGCCCACCAGCCCCTCGGACTTGCGGTTCTCGGAGCAGAAGGCGATCCGGCGGGCGATGGCCGCCCGGGGGGTGCGCAGCGAGACCGCCTCGCCCTGGACCCGCAACTCCCCGGCGTCCGCGCTGTCGGCGCCGAAGAGCAGCCGCGCCGCTTCCGTACGGCCCGAGCCCAGGAGCCCCGCCAGCCCGACGACCTCGCCGGGCCGGATGTCGAGGTCGTACGGCTCGACGAAGCCGGTCCGGCCCAACTGCCTTGCCTCGATGAAGGGTTCTTCGGCCGCACGCTCCTCGGCCTCCTCGTGCGCCGCCTCCGAGAGTTCGTCCAGGGTGGCCAGTTCGCCACCGATCATGCGCTGCACCAGGGAGACATAGGTGAGTTCCCCGATGGGGTACTCGCCTTCGAGCCGGCCGTTGCGCAGGATCGTCACGCGGTCGCAGATCTCGAAGACCTGGTCCAGGAAGTGGGTCACGAAGAGGATGGCCACCCCGCGGTCGCGCAGCCGCCGCACCAGGGTGAAGAGCTGGGCGACCTCCTCGCGGTCGAGGCTGGAGGTGGGCTCGTCCAGGACGAGCACCTTCGCCGAGACGTCAACCGCCCGGACGATGGCCACCAGCTGCTGGACCGCGAGGGAGAGCGAGTCCAGCGGACCGGTGACGTCGAGACCGAGCTCCAGCTCCGCCAGCAGCTCGCCGGCCCGGCGCCGCAGCGCGGACCAGTGGATCAGGCCGAACCTGCGCGGTTCGCGTCCGATGAGGATGTTCTCCGCCACCGAGAGGTTGGAGCAGAGGTTCACCTCCTGGTAGACGGTGCTGATCCCGGCGTTCTGCGCCTGGAGCGGATCGCCGAAGGCGCGGGCCTCGCCGTCGACCAGGATGGTGCCGCCGTCCGCCGGATGCACTCCGGTGAGCACCTTGATCAAGGTGGACTTGCCGGCGCCGTTCTCCCCCATCAGGGCGTGGACCTCACCCGGGTAGAGCCGCAGGCCGACCCCGTCCAGGGCCAGTACGCCGGGGAACTCCTTCCGGATGCCGTGGGCTTCGAGCACCGGCCGCGGGCGGTCGGCGGGGTTCGTCTCAAGGGTGGGTGGGGCTGCCATCCGCCCTCCTCTCGTCGGGTGTGGCCGGAGGAGGCGACGAGGCCGGGGCTCCGTCGCGCATCCGCCTCGCAGGTCGTCAGTACTTGCGGGTCGGGAGGGCCGCCGCGGCCTTGTCCTGCGGGAAGACGCCTTCCACGGTCTCCACGCGTGCCGGGACGCTCTCACCGGCCGCGACCTTCTTCGTCAGCTCCATCAGCTGGTCGCCGAGGAGGGGGTTGCACTCCACGACGACGTTGATCTTGCCCTCGGTCATCGCGGTGAAGGCGTCCTTGATGCCGTCCACCGAGATGATCCTGATGTCCTTGCCCGGCTTCTTGCCCGCCTCCTCGATGGCCTGGATCGCACCCAGGGCCATGTCGTCGTTGTGGGCGTACAGCACGTCGATGTCCTTCTGGGACTTGAGGAATGCCTGCATGACCTCCTTGCCCTTGGCCCGGGTGAAGTCGCCGGTCTGGGAGGCGACGATCTTGAACTTCGGGTCGGTCTTGATGACCTCGCCGAAGCCGGCCTTGCGGTCGTTGGCCGGGGCCGACCCGGTGGTCCCCTGGAGCTCGACGATGTTCACGGGGCCCGTCTCGTTCTTGTACTCCGCGGTCAGCCACTCGCCCGCGGACTTCCCCTCCTTGATGAAGTCCGAGCCGAGGAAGGTCTTGTAGAGCGAGGTGTCCTGCGAGTCCACGGCCCGGTCGGTCAGGATCACCGGGATACCGGCGTCCTTCGCCTCCTTGAGCACGGTGTCCCAGCCGGACTCCACCACCGGCGAGAAGGCGATGACGTCCACCCGCTGCTGGATGAAGGTGCGGATCGCCTTGATCTGGTTCTCCTGCTTCTGCTGCGCGTCGGAGAACTTCAGGGTGATCCCGGCCTTCTTGGCAGCCTCCTGGACGGACTTGGTGTTGGCGGTACGCCATCCGCTCTCCGCACCCACCTGGGCGAAGCCGAGGACGAGCTTGCCGTCGGACTTGTCTCCGCCGGCGCCGCCGCCTGAGGGGGTCGTCTCGGCGGAGCATGCGGTCATCGTCGAGGCGGCGAGGATGCCGACGGCGAGGGCGTAGGCGATTCTGCGGGCCATGGTGGTGTGTCCTCTCGGAGGGATGTCTTCGGTGCCGAGGTGGTGCGATCCGGTACGCCGCACGTGGAGTGGGCCCGGCCGGAGACAGTGCGGGGCTCCGGCGAGGCCGGAAGCCCGGGTGGTGACGGCGGGAGGTTCATGGGGTGCGCCGCGAGCAGTGTGAGCGCTAACACTCCGCTATCTCAAGCCCTGTGCGCGAGTTACCTGTTTGTGACATGAGGGCGTGCGGTGGACGCGGAGGTGAGGGCGCCCTTGCGCCCTCGGTACGTCGCGGATTCCGGCGGGAGGGCTATCAAGTTGCCTCTGAATGAATGGAGTTGTGGGTCGACGGGCGATCGGTCCGGGGGTGCGCGGTGCCCGCGCCCGCCCGGGGCGAGCGGTCCCGGGTCGGTGCGGAGCCGTGGGGTGCGGCGGTGTCGCGCAGTGGGTTCCGCGCGGACTGCTCCGAAGGGGTCGGTGCGGAACACGAAAGGCGAAGCGGCTGCACTGCTCTTGATTTCGCAATTGTTAGCGTTCACACTTTCGGCTGTCGGCGGTCCCGCTCATCCGGCTCCGCATATCGCTGCCGCTGGTGGGCCGTCCGTCGGCCACCTTTCCCGAAGGGCAACCCTGGTGACTTCCCAACCGCCCCGTACGCCTTATGACCCGTCAGGTCCGGCGGGTGCCGAGCAGTACACCGTGGGCGTCGACTTCGGCACCCTGTCCGGACGTGCCGTCGTCGTCCGGGTGCGCGACGGCGAAGAACTCGCCTCCGCCGTGCACGAGTACCCGCACGGAGTGATGGAACGTCAACTGCCCGGCGGGACAACACCGCTCCCACCGGACTGGGCGCTGCAGCACCCCGAGGACTGGTGCGAGGTACTCCGCCGGGCCGTGCCCGCCGCGGTGGAGGCGTCCGGCGTCGACCCCCGCGACGTCGTCGGCATCGCCACCGACTTCACCGCCTGCACCGTGCTTCCGACGCTGGCCGACGGCACCCCGCTCGCCGCGACGGAGCTCTCCGGCAGGCCCCACGCCTGGCCGAAACTCTGGAAGCACCACGCCGCACAGGACCAGGCCGACCGGATCAACGCACTCGCCCACGAGCGGGGCGAGAAGTGGATCGCCCGCTACGGCGGAAAGATCTCCTCGGAGTGGCAGTTCGCCAAGGCGCTCCAGGTGCTGGAGGAGGACCCCGAGGTCTACGCCCGGTGCGCCCGCTGGATCGAGGCCTCCGACTGGATCGTGTGGCAGCTCACCGGCACCGAGTCCCGCAACGCGTGCGCCGCCGGATACAAGGGGATCCACCAGGACGGCTCCTACCCCACCGAGGAGTACCTCGCCGCCCTGCACCCCGACTTCGCGGACTTCGCGCGCACCCGCCTGGAATTCCCCCTGTCGGCCCTCGGCTCACGCGTCGGCTCGCTGACCGCCCGTGCGGCGGAGTGGACCGGCCTGCCCGAGGGGATCGCCGTGGCCGCCGGCAACGTCGACGCGCATGTCGCCGCGGCCGCCGCCCAGGCGGTGGAGAACGGCCGGCTGCTGGCCATCATGGGCACCTCCAGCTGCCACGTGGTGAACGGTCCGGCCCTCGCCGACGTACCGGGCATCTGCGGTGTGGTCAACGGCGGAATCGTCGAGGGCGCGTACGGCTACGAGGCCGGCCAGAGCGCGGTCGGCGACATCTTCGGCTGGGCCATCGGCCAGGGCGTCCCCGCCGGCTACGCCGCCGAGGCAGCCTCGCGGGGCGAGGACCTGCACGCCCTGCTGACCCGCAAGGCCGCCGCCCAACCGGTGGGCGGCCACGGTCTGGTGGCCCTGGACTGGATGAACGGCAACCGGTCCGTGCTGGTGGACCACCACCTCTCGGGTGTGATCGTCGGTCTCACCCTGACCACCCGCCCCGAGGACGTCTACCGGGCCCTGCTCGAAGCCACCGCCTTCGGTACCCGGGTCATTGTCGAGACGCTGGAAGCCGGCGGGGTGCCGGTGCACGAGTTCATCGTCACCGGAGGGCTCACGAAGAACGCCCTGCTCATGCAGATCTACGCCGACGTCCTGCGCCGCCCCGTCTCCCTCGCCGCCTCCGAGCAGGGCTCGGCCCTCGGCTCCGCCATCCACGCCGCCGTCGCCGCCGGAGCCCACCGGGACGTCCGCACCGCGACCGCCGCCATGGGCAGGCTCCACCGGAACGTCTACGTCCCCGACCCCTCCCGCGCCGGTGCCTACGACGGACTCTTCGCCGAATACCGCCTTCTCCACGATGAGTTCGGCGTCCGGGACGGACTCCTCCACCGCCTGCGCCGCATCCGCAACCACGCACTCACCAGCACCCCGGCCGACTGACCCGCCGGACACCCCGCCACCCCGCCCGCCCCACTTACCCACCGGGAGTCCCCGTGCCCAGCCAGGCCCCCTCCGTCCGCGAAATATGGTTCCTCACCGGCAGTCAAGGCCTCTACGGAGAGGAGACCCTCCGGCAGGTGGCCGAACAGTCCGGCACCATCGCCGCCACCCTCGCGGACTCCGCGGAGCTGCCCGCCCGGATCGTGTGGAAACCCGTCCTGACGGACTCCGCCGCGATCCGTGCGATCTGCCTGGAGGCCAACACCGACGAGCGGTGCATCGGCCTGATCGCCTGGATGCACACCTTCTCCCCGGCGAAGATGTGGATCTCAGGGCTGGACGCTCTGCGCAAGCCGCTGCTTCACCTGCACACCCAGTCGAACGTCGCCCTGCCCTGGGCCACCATCGACATGGACTTCATGAACCTCAACCAAGCGGCGCACGGGGACCGGGAGTTCGGATACATCCAGTCCCGCATCGGCGTCGCCCGCAAGACCGTGGCGGGCCACGTCACCGACCCGGCCACCCGCGCGCGGATCGCCGCCTGGGCGCGGGCCGCGGCCGGGCGCGCCGAACTCGCCACGCTCAAGGTCGCCCGCTTCGGCGACAACATGCGCGACGTCGCCGTCACCGAAGGCGACAAGGTCGACGCCCAGCTCCGCTTCGGGGTCTCCGTCAACACCTACGGAGTCAACGACCTCGTCGCCCACGTCGACGCCGCCACCGACTCGGAGGTCGGCGAGCTCGTCAAGGAGTACGAGGACACCTACCGGCTGGCCGCCCCGCTGCGGGCCGGCGGCGAACGCCACCAGGCACTGCGGTACGCGGCACGCATCGAAGCAGGCCTGCGCACCTTCCTCACCGACGGCGGGTTCGGCGCCTTCACCACCAACTTCGAGGACCTCGGCGGACTCCGACAGCTCCCCGGCATCGCCGTGCAACGTCTCATGACCCAGGGGTACGGCTTCGGCGGCGAGGGCGACTGGAAGACCGCCGTCCTGCTGCGGACCCTCAAGACGGCCGCCGACGGCCTGCCCGGCGGCACCTCATTCATGGAGGACTACACCTACGACCTCACGCCGGGCAACGAACTCATCCTCGGCGCCCACATGCTGGAGGTCTGCCCGTCCCTCGCGGACGACGTCCCGAGCTGCGAGATCCACCCGCTCGGCATCGGCGGCCGGGAGGACCCGGTCCGCCTGGTCTTCGACGCCGCGGCGGGCCCGGCGGTCGTCGTCGGGCTCACCGACCTCGGCGACCGGTTCCGGCTCGTCGCCAACGAGATCGACGTGGTCGCCCCCAGCGAGCCGTTGCCCGCACTGCCCGTGGCCCGCGCCGTGTGGCGGCCCCGGCCGAACCTGCGGACCTCCGCCGAGACCTGGCTCACCGCCGGAGGCCCGCACCACACGGTGCTCACCACCGCCCTGGGAGCCGAGCACCTGGACGACCTGGCCGAGATGCTGCGTACCGAACTCGTCCTCATCGACGCGTCCACCACACCTCGGCAGTTCGCCCGTGAACTGCGCTGGAACCAGGCCTACCACCGGCTCGCCGGCGGTCTGTGACAGTGCCTGGCCGACTGGGATCCGGGGAGTGGCCCGGCAGGGCGGGCCACTCCCCGGGGCCCGCTCAGTCCTGCGGCGTCAACCCGTCCACGAGGTCGCGGAGTTCCCGCATCAGCCAGGACGCCTCTTCGCGGCTCCGGGCGATGCACAGGGCGCCGAACTTCCCGAACTCGGTGACCGGGCTCATCAGATGCAGCACCACGCCCGTTCTGCGCGCGGGGTCGAAGCCGATCGGTGAACCGGTGACGGCCTCGATGAGCTGGGCCGGGCGCAGTCCCCGGTAGCGGCGGTCCATGATGACGTCCGACGCCTCGTAGACGTACTCGACGCCGTCCACCTCGAACCGTCCGTCCGGCGTCGGCTCCACGCCGAGCAGCCCCACCGCCATGGTGAAAGGGTGCTTGGTGGCGGTGGCGCGGAGGTTGATCTCGCAGCCCAGCAGACGCCATCCGTCCCCGGACCGGGTGGCGAGGAAGTCCACCCCGTAGTCACCGCTGCCGACGCCCCGCTCCCTCAGCACCTCGCCCACCCGCAGACCATGGCCGATGAGAAGCCTCCGGTAGCCGGAGGCCGCGGGGAAGGTGCACCCGTGATAGGTCTGTCCGTCGTCGGCGAGGACCTGGTCGTGGGTGGACACGGCCTCGACGGTGCCACGTTCGGTGATCCGCCCCTGGAAACTCGGGCTGAGCAGAGGCACTTCGGAGATCATCTCCTCGACGATCACCCCATCGTCCTTCATCAGGGTGACGTACTCCTGCCAGGTGAGCTTCGCGTCCATGAGCGCCGCCCCGGGCAACGCCCGGGCGACCCGCTCCTCGACGGTGTCGCCGCCCGGCGCGGTGATGCCGTCGTCCAGCGTGAGCAGGGCGTTGCCGAGGCCCCCGCCGAACGCCGTGCTGTCCAGCTTCAGCACCAGCTCGCGCAGGCCGGTCGCGGCGAGGCGGGCGACCGCCGAGGCGAGTGTCCCGGGATCGTGGCACACTCCACTGCCCGCCGGTACCGGAATCCCGGCGGCGGCGAAGATCTCCCGGCCGGAGTGCTTGGTCCCCAGCGGGATGTGGACCGACGAGGGCTGGGTACCGGGCAGGTCGAGGTCGCGGGCCAACTCCTCCAGTGGCTCGGACGGTTCGAAGTAGCTCAGCCGTACGTCCGCCCCGGAATTCCGATGGTGATCGGCGAACTCCCTCAAGGCGGAGCGCACTTCGGCCGCACGCGGGCTGACCGGGTCGAGCACCTTGGTGCTGAGCCAGCGGGTGGTGGCATCGTCGAGCGGCAGAACCCGTACGAGTGCGCGCAGGCGCCGTACGCTCTCCCGGTCCGTGGCGGGCGCACCGCGGAGGAGGAGCCCGAGGTAGTAGTCCACCTGTTCCTCGCCGTCGATCACACTCGGCGCCGTCACGTAGAGAAGATGGCCACCGGCACGGCAGACCGTCGTGACGATCGCGGGGCCCAGCAGCCGTTCGGGGAAGTACGTGGCGCCGGTCAGCCGCTCCAGCACCTCGGGGCCGCATTCCCGGCTCTCGATGTGGATGCGGGCCGTGGGGCGTCGATGCGTTTCAGTCACAGCGTCCTCGAAGCTACGGGTACCGGATGGGACGTGGGCCTTTCGTTCGGATCCGGCCGGGCTCCCCTGCCGGATCCGAACGGAAGGCTTCGGGCAGGAGACAACTCGGGTGACGGCCTCGCGGTCACGGTCGGTGAAGTCGGTGACGGAATAATCGTGTTCGATGATCGAATGTCCGGATGCAATTCTCGGCGGAAACGGGAAATTCCCCCGGGCCGGGTTCCGTGCCATTGAGGTGTGCCGCCACGAGCCACATCGGGCGGGACGAGGAAGTCTGCGAAACGGGCGAGAAAAGGCTCGGAGGCGGGGGCGGAGAACCGGAAACGAGAACGTGAGCGATGGTTCCGTGATTTTTCTGTCCCTTCCGTGAAACGGAGGAAACAACCACTCAACTTTGCCTCAGGGGTCCGGCGTGTACAAGACTGCTTTTCGCCGACTGTTTTCCAAGGGCTCTCGAAGGAGCACAAAGGAAACAGGGCCGGCAGACGTGCTGCCGACCCTGTCCGGATCTGTTCGAGTGCCCGGGGCCGCAGGATCTTCAGGAACCTTCAGCGTCCCGGGAGCTCAGGAGGAGCGATCGCCCCGCTGCTCAGCAGGCGCCGAGATCCACCCACACGCCCCACTGGCCCGTGGTGCCGGGCACCTCGCCCTGGGTCCACCACTGGGCCTTCCAGGTGTGGCCCTGGTACGAGACCGTCTGGCCGCCGGTGTAGACCGACGCCGCGGCCCACGGGGTGGCCGTGCACTGGTTCGTCGCACCGCCGGTGATCTTGAGCGAGTAGGTCGCGGTGTGGCTCCCGGAGGCGCCGGTGCCGGTGACGGTGATCGTGTACGTACCCGAGGCGGCGGCCGACGTCGTCGCCAGGGTGAGCGTGGAACTGCCGCCCGCCGTCACGGAGGCGGGGCTGAGCGACGCGGTGACACCCGCCGGGGCGCCGGTGACCTTGAGGGCGACCGACTGCGCCGAACCCGCGGTCACCGCCGTCTTCACCGAGCTGGTGACCGAGCCGCCCGCGGTCACCGAGCCGGAGGCCGGGGTGGCGCTCAGCGAGAAGTCGTTGGCCGGGGTCGTGGTGGTGCCGCCGGTGAAGGGCGCGAAGATGTGCGAGAAGTCCCAGGTGTTCTGCTGGATTCCGGAGCAGCCGTCCGCGGCGGCGCCGCCGGGGCAGCTTCCGTTGTCACGCTGGAGCGCCCAGAAGGACAGGAAGTTGATGCCCTTCGAGACGGCCCAGTTGTAGACCTGGGTGGCGTTGGCGAGGGTGAAGGTCTCAGCCGGGCCGAAGTCGTCGACGCCGGGCATCTCCGTGATGCCGACCATGTTCCACAGCTGGGCCGAGGTCTTGGCGGGGTAGAGGACCGCGAGCTGGTTGACGAGTCCCTGGGCCGCCGTCTGGGTGTCGTTCGCCATGTTGTGCGCGGCGTTGTCGTAGTAGTCGAACGTCATGAGATTCGCGACGTCGACGCGCGCCCCGTTCTTGACCGCGTTCTGCAGCACGGCGAGCGCGTTGGACTCCAGGCCCGAGGTGGTGGTGGGCAGGGTGTAGGAGATCTCGACCTTGCGCCCGTTGGCGGCGGCCCAGTCCTGGAGGATCTTGATGGCCTTGTTGCGGCGGTCGATGCCCGCGGTGTTGCCCAGGGAGTCGACCTCGATGTCCATGTCGAGGCGGGTCACGTCGTACGTGGTGATGACCTTCTCGTAGGCCGCCGCGATCTGGTTGACGTCGGTGCAGCTCTCTGCGATCTCGGTACCGGTGGTGTCGGCCGTGTACCCGCCGAACGACGGGATGACGTCGCCGCCGCCCGCCTGGATGGTCTTGATGTCGCTGCCGAAGGAGGACGCGGCGATGGGCATCCCGGTGTCCCCGCTCCAGTACGGCGTACACGAGCCGGGCGTGGCGGTCTGGAGGAACGCCATGGTGAGGTGCTTGGTGCCCGACTGCGCGGCCAGCGCGGCGGGGCTGTCGCCGGTCCACGTCTCGAAGAACGGGGCGAAGACGTGGGAGGGGAGAGGCGTCGCCGCCTGGGCGGGCCCCCCGATCAGCGTGAGGCCGGCGGCGGCCACCGCCGTGACCGTGGCGGTGACGACCGTGCGGAACGAGCGCGTGAGTCTCATGGATGTCCCAGCTGTGGAGGAGGGGAGGAGCCGCCGACTGCCTTCCGGTAGTGGCATGGTGCATGGAATCGGCGGTGGCAGATGCACGTCAATGGTCTGGACCAAGCCGGGAGTGGACCAATTCCCCTCGGTGTGCGCTTTTCGCTGGTGGGAGGGCGCTCAGTGGACTGGACCACTCGACCACGTTTTTACCGGCATTTGGCCAACTTGGCCTTCGGGGAGGCTGGTTCGGGGTCCAGGCGCCCGTTCCGGCCACGGCGGGCGGTGGTGCTCGGAGGGGGTGGTGGGACGGGATAGGGGCACTGCGACGGGAGACCACCCGGAATCGGCCCGACGGGCCGGCGCGCACGGCGGCCACGGTGGGGGAGTGGCCTCCGGGGTGCCCGGGGCGCATGTGCGGGTTCCCAGAACGGCTGACGGGGCAAGGCTGCGGCGGACCGTTCTTCTGGCACCTTGAGCGCCGGGCTCCGAACCGGTGACACCTCGTCCGCTCACCGGCGGGCGCGCGATCATGCCGCGTTCGCTGCGGCGCGCCGGCGTACGCCCGACCCGAGCCACAGCACGGACCGCGCAGGCAGCACCGACCTCACCCACAGGGGGTACGCCCATGCACGTCCGCACCGCAGCACCGACGAACAGACGCGTTCGAGCCGTTCTGCTCATCATGGGGATGCTGGCCGCCCTGCTGGCGGCAGCCCTTCCGACCGCCGGAACCGCGCAGGCCGCCGTCCCCGACCGCTGGGGCTTCGCCTACCTGGACAACCCCACGCCGCCCTCCGGCTACGTGCCCGACCCCACCCGTCAGTGGGGCAGCTGGACCTCTCCGTCGGCCAACCCCGTCAAGGTCGACCAGCTCGGCCTCGGCTCGTACGTGGCGCACTTCCCGCTGATCGGCGGCGCGGGCGGGATCGCCCACGCCACCGCGGTCAACAGCACCGCCCACTGGTGCCAGATCGCCGCCTGGAAGCAGGTGGGTACCGGTGAAGACGTCTTCGTGAACTGCTATCTCCCGAGCGGCGCACCCGACAATTCCACCTTCACCGTCCTGTACACCACCAGCAGCGGTGCGCCGGCCACGCCGAGCGGGTCGTACGGCTACATCTACTCCGACACCAGCGGCACGGTACTCACCCAGTACAACTCCACCTCGGCCGTGAACACGGTGAGCAAGGGCTCGACCGGCATCTGGAAGGCGTGGCTCCCCGGCCTCGGGCAGTCGGGCTACGCGGGCGACTTCCAGGTCACCGCGGTCGACCCGCAGCAGGGCGCGCACTGCAAGGTGTCCGACTGGGCGCCGGGCGCCACCGGGCAGACGGCGGTGGTCGCCTGCTACGACGCGTCGGACGCCCCGTACGACGCCAAGTGGACGCTGAGCTACTCCTACCTGCGGGCGGTCCACGGGCCGGCCTTCCCGCCGAAGTCGTTCGGCTACCTCTGGTACAACGGGTCGCTGCCCGCGCTCACCAACTACAACTCCACCGGCGCCACCAACACCCTCGGCGGCTCGGGAGCGCCCTTCGTCGTCACCCTCCCGTCGGTCGCCGTCCCCTCGGACACCGCGCACGCCACCGCCTACGGCAGCGGGCCCGGATACTGCGGCCTGTACGCCCCCTGGGCCAGGTCGAGCGGCACCGTACAGCTTCCCGTCAACTGCTTCGGCCCCGGCGGGACTCCGGTGAAGGCCCCGTTCTTCACCGCGTACACCTCGGCGTTCTGACGCCGTAGGCGGTCTCCGGCGAACGCGGGCCGGACACCACCCAGTCACCGCGTCGGTCCCGGGAGCGGTCAGGCTCCCGGGACCGACGTCGTGCTGTGCCCGTGGGCCCGTGAGCCCATCGACGACGGCAGCGGAGAACAGCCGCCCGTGGGGTGCGCGCTTTCCATCGGCCGGGTCGGACGGATGGGCCGAGCGGCCCCCGCGCCGCGTCCCCGGCGGCGATCGGCGCGCCCTTCGGCAGGTGCCGGAGGGTGCGCCGGGGGGAAATTTTCGGGAGTCCGGGATCTTCGGACGACTGGTTCCGTGGGGCGCCCGCTCGTCCAGCGGGCGGAGCGGAGAGATTGCTTCCGGCGCGGGGTGCGGTGTCGCATTCCTTCGGACAGAACCTTAGAATCACGGTCGTGAGCTGCGGACATGGTGTCCGTCGTCCTCCTGGGGAGGATCGTTCGGCAACCCATGGACGTTCAGGGGTGTGAACCCTGTTCGCGGTGCCGGACGGCCTGGCGTGGGACCTCCGGGTGGGCCGGCTTCGGCCACCGGTCGCGGTGGCGCCCATTTCCGTACGCGTCCAGAACCTTGCCAGCCTCGCGACGGCCGCCCTATCCTCACGTTCAGAAAGCGCTTTCCCTCTCCAGGGCCCCGCACCGGTGAACGTGAAGTCACCTCATCCGCAGGCGACTTCACCGGCGAGCCGCCACCGATCCGGAACGGTGCCGCATCCAGGACGTCGCCGCGCCACGGAGTGAAGGGTGTACGCCATGATCCATGCTCGTCACGCCGTCCGTCACGGTTCGGGCAGCGACGACTTCCTGTAGCGGATGGCCGGTCACGCCGTCGGAATGCCCGGCGGTGGTCCACCGGGCGGTGTTCCCGCCCCCGGTGTGACGCGACCGGCGGGAGTGGGCGGTGGTGCGGACACGGAGACCCTGTGGCCGGTGCCGCCGGCGGTGCAGGCTTGTGGGTCGCGGCAGAACGGCCGAATCGATCCGACCGGCGCGATCGAGCCCGCGCCAGGGGTGGTCGGAACGTAACCGGTGTGTGTCGGCGGGCTCGGCACGACTTCATGAATGGCATGGACATGCCATTCGCTCAACCCCGTATTCGAAGACGAACAGGGAGAGACGAGCATGAGGAAAGCAGTCGCACTGCGACTCTCCGCGGCAGTGGCCACGGCGGCCCTGGCGGCGGCGACCGGCGTCATCGTGTCGATGCCCTCGGCATCGGCCGCGACCGGCGGTGTCACCGGCTACGCGACCCAGAACGGCGGTACCACCGGCGGGGCCGGCGGGCAGGTCGTGAAAGCGACGACGGGTACCGAGATCCACCAGGCCCTGTGCGGTCGCGCCACCAGCAGCACCCCGATCACCATCCAGGTGGAGGGAACGATCAACCACGCCAACACCGCCAAGGTGTCGGGCGACAGCTGCAACACCGCGGCCGGCGTGATCGAGCTCAAGCAGATCAGCAACGTCACGCTCGTCGGCGTGGGAAGCGGCGCCGTCTTCGACCAACTGGGCATCCACATACGCCAGTCCAGCAACATCATCATCCAGAACGTCACGGTCAAGAACGTCAAGAAGTCCGGCTCGCCCACCTCCAACGGCGGCGACGCCATCGGCATGGAGAGCGACGTCCGCAACATCTGGGTCGACCACTCCACCCTGGAGGCCTCGGGCGGCGAAGCCGAAGGGTTCGACGGCCTCTTCGACATGAAGGACAACACGCAGTACGTGACGCTGTCCTACAGCATCCTGCGCAACTCCGGGCGAGGCGGCCTCATCGGGTCCAGCGAGACCGAACTCTCCAACGGCTTCATCACCTTCCACCACAACCTGTACCAGAACCTCGACTCCCGCACGCCGTTGCTGCGTGGCGGCATCGCGCACATCTACAACAACTACTACGTCGACCTCAACGAGTCGGGCATCAACTCCCGTGCCGGGGCCAAGGCGAAGGTGGACAACAACTACTTCAAGGACTCCAAGGACGTCCTGGGCACCTTCTACACCGACGCGGCCGGCTACTGGCAGGTGAGCGGCAACACCTTCGACAACGTGACCTGGTCCGCCCACGCCTCCGACAACAACCCGGCCGGCCCGAACCCCACCTCCAACACCACCGTCAGCATCCCGTACTCCTACAGCCTCGACGCGGCCAGTTGCGTGCCGAGCATCGTGACCCAGACGGCAGGCGCCAACAAGGGCCTCCAGGTCTCGGACGGCAACTGCACGCCGACCACCCCCACCGGCAACCCCACCACGCCCACGCCGAGCCCCACCACGGCCACGCCGTCGCCGACCACCGGACCGACGCAGCCCGGCGGCACCAACCTCAGCCTCTCCGGGGGTGCCGACGGCTCCAGCAAGGCGAGCGGAACCAGCTACGGCAACGTCAAGGACGGCAACCTGAGCACCTACTGGTCGCCCTCCGGCTCGACGGGCTCCGTCTCGGTCAAGTGGGACGCCGCGACCACGGTCTCCTCGGTCAACATCCGCGAGGCGTCCGGCTCCAGCATCGGATCGTGGCGGGTCCTCAACGGTGACACCGGCGCTGTCCTCACCTCGGGCAGTGGAGCGGGCACCATCTCGTTCGCCTCGACCTCGCTGCGCAAGGTCACCTTCGAGATCACCAGCTCCAGCGGCACCCCGAAGGTCGCCGAGTTCGAGACGTGCGCCTGACAGAGGGACCGGTGGGGCCGGGACCGTCGAGCGCGACGGTCCCGGCCCCACCGGCGTTCCCACGGGTGACGCCGTGAACCCGCGGGAGACCGGGGCTCAGCCCTGGGACGGGACCGGACGCGGACCGGCGGACACCCCGTCGTCCTCCGGCAGTCCGAGCTGCCGCAGCCAGTCGTCGTCGAAGACCTTGGAGAGGTAGTTGCGGCCGGAGTCCGGCAGCAGGACGACGACCAGGTCGTCCGGGCCCAGACCGGCCACCACCCGCAGCGCGCCCGCCACCGCCGTACCGGCCGAACCGCCGACCAGCAGCCCCTCCTCACGCGCCAGGCGCCGGGCGGTCAGCAGCGAGTCCCGGTCGCTGATCCGCTCGTAGCGGTCGACCACCGAGGGGTGGAAGGATTCGGGCCAGCTGTTGTCCACCGTCTCCGGATGACGGAAATAGCCGATGCTCTCCACGTGGTACGGGCCGCCGTCGCCGCCCGAGTAGACCGAGGCCTCCGGGTCGGCGCCCACGACGGTCACCCTCCCGCCACTGACCTCCTTGAGGTACTCGCCGGTCCCCGTGATGGTGCCGCCGGTACCGACCCCGGACACCAGATGGGTGATCCGGCCCTCCGTCTGCCGCCAGATCTCCGGCCCGGTCGTACGGTAATGAGCCTGCGGATTCGCCGGGTTGTCGTACTGGTTGGCCAGCCAGCCGCCCGGGGTCTCCGCGGCGATCCGGACGGCCGTGGCGTGCACGTGCTCGGGATGCTCACGCGGTACGTTGCCCGGGCAGACGACGACCTCGGCGCCGTACGCCCGCAGCACCGCGACCTTCTCCGCGCTGCTCTTGTCCGGGATCGCGAACACGCACCGGTACCCCCGCTGCGCGGCGACCATGGCCAGGCCGACCCCGGTATTGCCCGAGGTGCCCTCGACGATGGTCCCGCCGGGCGCCAACAGCCCCTGCTTCTCCGCCGCTTCGACCATGGAGAGCGCGATGCGGTCCTTCACGCTCCCGCCGGGATTGACGTACTCCAGTTTCGCGTAGACCGGTGCGAGAGCCGTGCCGGTGACGCGGTTGAGGCGTACCAGCGGAGTGTTGCCGACCGCGTCGGCCAGTGAGGCGTGGACGTCCATGTGCGGTGCTCCTTGCGTCTGCTGAAGCTGATGTCACCGGATGATCCGGGAAGGCGCGGGCGGCGGCCGGACGCCGCGCCGGGCTTCCCGCACCCGCGCCGGGCATGCGGGGCCGGTGCGGCAGGCTGCCGGCGGGCGGGCCGCGCGTCGAAGGGCCGTGACGGCGGTACGCACGCTCCGTACGGGAGCGGGGACGCGGACCGCGACGCGTGGGGCGGTGTCCGGCACGGCACCTCGCGGCGCTGTCGGACCACCCGTGCACATTCCGTGCACGGGCGGCCCTCCGCCTCGCGACGCACCGCACACTGCCCGACGATCCGCCACGAAGGGTCAGAACCGGCCTGGGCGGGACGTCAGGCGGCCGGTCCGCCGCGCTCCAGGGGAATGCGCTCGCCGGCCTCGACCGCGACCGGAAGACGGTTCTCCTTCGGGGGCAGCGGGCAGGTCGCCAGGTCGGTGTAGGCGCAGGGAAGGTTCGCGGCACGGTTGAAATCGATGCGCACGACGCCCTGTTCGTCGGGAGCCCCGATCTGGAGGGTCCGGTTCGCCGCATAGGTGGTCACACCGGAGGTGCGGTCCGTGAACAGCGCCATCAGCGACCCCGGACGCTTGCCGTTGAACGTCGTGAGCCGGTGCGTCTCGCCGGCCAGCTCGAACTCGACCTGGCCGGGGGAGTCGTAGACGTGCTCCAGACCTTCGACCGCCGCACCGACCGTCACCGGACGCGGCTCCTCGAAGGGGAGGAACCTGCCGGGGCGGACCCAGCGTGCGGCAGGGGCGTAGGCGGGAGTGCCGGTGAAGGCGGTGCGCAGGGCGTTCTCCGGGTGGCGGGGGCGCACGATGTCGTGCCCGCCGCGCTTGGCGACCTCGATCACCGCATCGCCGTACGCCGGGTACAGGCTGTCGCGTTCAGCGATGACTCCGAACGAATGACGGCCCGTCACCGTCACTCCGTCGATCGTCAGTTCCTCGCCCTCCGCCAGCTCCACCACCACGCCCTCGGCCGAGGTGGACCAGGCACCCGGGGCGTCCTCGAAGCGTTCCGGTTCGGTGCTCAGCCAGCGCAGGCTCGTGATCGCGAGGAACCCGTGCGGTCCGGCGAGCTGCTCCTCCTTCTCGCGGTGCCACAGTTCCCACTCCTTGGCGAACGTCTCCGGGTCGGTCTGCGGGTCGGTCATGTGCACTCCCTCGTGCTGTGCGGCGGGCAGGGCCCGCGGGGCGGCCGTGCGGTTCTCCAGAGCGCAACTCCTCCCGGCGTGAGCTTCATTCCCGGATTCTGCGAACGGAGTATGAACGGATTTTGCGAACCGGCGCGGCACTCCGGGGCGGCATTGTCCGAGGAGGCGCCAGGGGTTAGCCTGCGACGAGATCACCCGTGCCGCCACGTGGTGATCCTGTGCATCGGCGGCCGGACCGGACCGCCGACCGACCCGAAGAGTGCGAGGTGACCGGCGTGCGGGCGCGACCCTTCAGCGAGCACGGCAGTCATCTTCGCCACCACGGTGGGACGTTCGCGTTCCGTGTCGTCCGGCGCCACGTCGATCTGCTCAGGGTGAGCAGCGCGCTGTGTACGGACACCGCCCCGCGCCACTGAGCACGCGCACTCCGCTCCCGCCCGCGGCCGCAGTGCCACCGCGGAACGCACGACCGCTCCTCGTACGTCCGTCGGCCGTGAGGCCCCGGGCCGTGGGCTGAACACCCTCCGCGTCCGCCGGTGCTCCCGCGCGGCGCCCCCGCTCTTGTGACGAACCGTCACCCCTCCGCGTGTTCACGCGAAAGCGCGACCGCCGCGCCCGGCTGCTCCGCGCGCCCCGAACGAGAGGATCATGGTGCCCAAGAACACCGCGCGAACAGGGGTGTTCACCGCGCTGCGGGTCCGCGACTACCGCGTCTACTGGAGCACCGGCCTCATTTCCAACATCGGCTCCGCGATGCAGGGTGTGGCCCTGGACTGGTTCGTCTTCGACCTCACGCACAGCGGAACGGCGGTCGGCTGGGCGGCCGGCCTCCAGTTCGCCCCGGTCCTGCTGTTCGGCCTGTGGGGCGGAGTACTCGCCGACCGGTACGACCGTCGCACCCTCCTGCTGTGGGCGCAGTCCCTGTACGCGGTCCAGGCGGTGCTCCTCACGGTCGCCGTGCTCTCCGGCCACGCGCCCCTCTGGTCGGTCTACCTGCTGTCGTTCGGCCTCGGCTGCGTGTTCACCGTGGAGAACCCCGCACGGCTCTCCTTCGTCACGGAGCTCGTCGGCCCCTCGCTGATACCGAACGCGGCCGGGCTCAACATCCTGTCGCTCAACGCGGCCCGGCTGATCGGACCCGCGATCGCCGGAATGCTGATCGGACTCATCGGACCGGGCGGCGTGTTCGCGGTGAACGCCGTCTCCTTCGTGGCCGTGACCCTGGGGCTGCTGACGATCCGCCCCCGCACCCCCGCGTCCGCGGCCGGGCGCGCGGGTGAGCAGGAGCCCGTGAAGCGCACGCGATGGGCGGGGGCGGGGGCCGAGGGGCTGCGGTACGTCGCCGCCCGGCCCGAACTCGCCGGGGTGCTGGCCCTCTTCGGGCTGGTGGCCACCTTCGCGGTGAACTTCCCCACGACCCTGACCCTCTTCGCCGGGCGTGTCTTCGACGTCGGCTCCAGCGGCCTCGGCTTCATGTCGACCGCGCTGTCCGTGGGCACCGTCACCGGGACGCTCGCCGCGACCCGCCGCGCCTCGCCCCGGGTACGGACCGTGGTCGTCGGCGCCGTCCTGTTCGGCGTGAGCGAGGCGGTGGCTGCCCTCATGCCCTCCTACACCACCTTCCTGATCATGCTGCTGCCCACCGGATTCGCCCTGATGACCCTCAACACCGCGGTCAGCGCCTTCGTCCAGTCGGAGGTCACCGACGCCATGCGCGGCCGGGTGATGGCCATCTACACCGTCGTCTCGATGGGCGGCGCCCCGCTCGGCGGCCCCACGATCGGGTGGGTCTCCCAGCATGCGGGGGTGCGGTGGGGGCTCGCCTCCGGAGCCACGGTCGCCGTGCTCTCCGCTCTCGCAGTGGCCCTCCTGCTCTCCCGGCGCCGGGGCACCACAGCCCCCGGCCCGGCCTCCCGGGCGTGGGTCGCGGCCGGTCCGGCCGTCGCTGTCCTCCGCGCCCGTACGCGTACCGCCTCCCGGCCCCGGGACCCGGCGCCGTCCCTCTCCTCGGCGCACGCCGACCCGTGCGTCCCCCGAACCCCTTCGACCGGAGGCAATCCTCATGACTGATCACGACACCGGGCCCCTCGGCCTGCACCTCGCCCTGGAAGCGGACGGCGACGGCGCCCACCCCGCGTCCTGGCGGCACTCGGGACGTCCGCCGGGCGCGGCCCTCGGCCCGCGGGCCCTGCGGGACGTGGTGACCGCGGCCGAGAACGCGGGCTTCGCCCTCGTCACCTTCGCGGACTCGCCGCTGCCGCCCGGCGCGCCGGGCGGCCCGGCCGGCCGGGTGGAGGCCGGGACCCGGGCCGCGTACGTCTCGCCGCTGACCGACCGGATCGGCCTCGCGCCCACCCTGCACATCACCACCACGGAACCGTTCCACCTCGCCACCCAGCTCGCGAGCCTGGACCATGCCTCGCACGGCCGGGGCGCCTGGGTCGTCGGCGCGGCGAACGGCGCGGACGACGCCGCCACCGTCGGCGAGCCGGTCCGTTCCCCCGCCGAGCTGGCCCGCGAGACCGCCGACGTCATCGACACCGCCCGGTCGCTGTGGGACTCCTGGGAGGACGACGCGGTCATCAAGGACCTGGTCACCGGGCGCTTCCTCGACGCGGACCGGGTGCACCACATCGACTTCGAGGGCCCCTCCTTCTCGGTCAAGGGCCCCCTGATCACCCCGCGCCCTCCGCAGGGCGGACTCGTCGTCCTGGTACCGGACGGGCTGGACGCGGACGCCCGCGCCGACGTCGTACTCGTCGGCCGGTCCGACCTCCCCGCGATCCGGGAACGCTCCGCCACGGCCAAGGAGGCCGGGGCGCCGCTGGTGTTCGCCGAGGTGGAGGTCGTCCTCGACGCGGACGCCCCGGCGGCCGACCGGCTCGCCGCCCTGGACGAGTCCGCCCCGTGGCCGGAGACCGGGCGGCTGCGCCACGTCGGCTCGCCCGAGGCCCTGGCCCGTCTGCTGCGCGAACTGGCCGGTCTTGTCGACGGGGTCAGACTGCACCCGGCCGTGCTCGCCGTCGACCTGCCGGTCCTGACCGAGCGGGTGCTGCCGGCCCTGACGGGCACCGGAGAGCGGCCCGTACCGCGCGCCGGCGACACACTGCGCGACACGCTCGGCCTTCCCCGCCCCGCCAACCGGTTCGCCGCCGCCCCGGCGGCCACGAACACCTGAGGTGACCGACATGACCGCACGAAACCCCCGCCCCCAGCTCCACCTCGGCGTGTTCTACACCGGAGTCGGACCCCAGCTGATCTGGTCCGACCCCGACGCCCCCTCGCACACCGAGATCGGGACCTTCGTCGAGATCGCGCAGATCCTCGAACGCGGCCTGTTCGACGCGTTCTTCCTGGGGGAGGGGCTGCGCGTACGGGAGAACAGGGGCCGCGTCTTCGACCTGGACGTGGCCGGCCGGCCCGACGCGATCACCCAGCTCTCCGCGCTCGCCGCCGTCACGACCCGCATCGGACTGGTGGCCACCCAGAACACCACGTACAACTACCCGGCCGATCTGGCCCGCCGCCTGGCCGGCCTCGACCTGCTCTCCGAGGGCCGCGCCGGATGGAACATCGTCACCACCGACAACGCCTGGACCGGAGCCAACTTCCGGCACGGCGGCTGGCTGGAGCACGAACGCCGCTACGAGCGCGCCGGGCAGTTCGTCGAGGCGGCCAAGGAGCTCTGGGCCTCCTGGGCGCCGGACGCGATCGCGCGGGACGGGAGCGCCGGGCACTGGGCCGAACCCGGCGCCATCGGCCCGGTCGAACGCGACACCGACCTCGTGAGGTTCCGGGCCACCGCCACCGTTCCGGGCAGCCGCCAGGGCCGGCCGGTCCTCTTCCAGGCCGGGGACTCACCCGGCGGCCGTGAACTCGCCGCCCGCCACGCCGACGTGGTGTTCTCCGCCAACGCCGAGTTCGGCAAGGCCACCGCCTACGCCGCCGACCTCCGCGACCGGCTGGCCCGCCACGGCCGTACCCCCGATTCGCTGCGCATCCTGCCGGGCGCGAACGTCGTCATCGGCGACACCCCGGCCGACGCGGAGGAGAAGGCCCGCTGGGTGCGCGGCGAACAGATCAACGGCCCCCGCTCGATCGCCTTCCTGGAGCAGTACTGGGGCACCGACCTGTCCGGCTACGACCCCGACGGCCCGCTGCCCGACATCGAACCGAGCGACCAGGAACTCGACCCCTCCCGGGGAACCCTCGCCGTCGAGCAGCGCAGCGGCAAGCTTGCCACCATCCGGAAGTGGCGCGAGACGGCCGCCGAACGCGGTCTTTCCATAAGAGAGTTGGTGACCGAGGTGTCACCGGGGCACCCGTCCTTCGTCGGCACGCCCGCGTCGATCGCCGAGGAGTGGAGCCGGTACGTGCGCGAGGGGGTGGCGGACGGCTTCAACCTCCTGCCGCACCTGCTTCCGGCCTCCGTCACGGACATCGTCGACAAGCTCGTGCCGGAACTCCAGGAACGTGGCGTCTACCGCACCGAGTACCGGGGCACCACCCTGCGCGAGCACCTGGACCTGCCGCCGTTCCCCGCGACCGGCGGGTGACCGGTGCGGTCCCGCCCGTCCCGCATAACACGGACGGGCGGGACCGCACCCGAAGCCGCCGGCCGGGACGGGGCGGGACCGAGCTGTCAGCGGTCCGGAGTCACCTTTTCAGTGCGGCAGTTCGGCCCTGCGCAGCGACCGGGAGCACAGCCCGGTGAGGGATCCGGCCGCCACCATCGCGGCGCCGGCGACGAAGACCGGTCGCGTTCCCCAGGTGGCGGCGGCCAAGCCGCCGAGGGGGTATGTCAGCGGAGCGAGTCCGAGCGAGAACAGCCCGGAGACAGCGGTGACCCGGCCCAGGTACGCGGGAGCGGCGGTCGTCTGCAGGAGGGACGCCGCCAGCGCCTCGCTCAGCCCGGCGGTCAGCCCGACGGCAGCGCCGACCGCGACGGTGGCGGGCAGCGAGGGTGCGAAGGTGAGCGCGCCTGTCGCCGCCGCGCCGAGGGTCATGCGGATCTGTTGCACCAGCCCGGCGCGCGGGAGGCGGCCCCGCACGGCCAGCGGGAGAGAGGACCCGGCCGCGCCGGCTCCGAAGCCCCCGACGATCCAGCCGAGTCCGGCGGCGCCCCAGCCGCGTTCGTCGGCCGGCAGGGTCACGCCGATGTTCAACGGACCGGCGAAGCCGAGTTCTCCGATCGCGAGCACGATGATCAGCGCGGCCGGCACCCGGTCGTGGCGTATGTGCCGCAGGCCGTCGGTGACTTCCCGCCGTGCGGTGGCGCCGGCACCGCCGTCGGCGGCCGCCCGTTCGTCGTCCGGGAGAGCGCGATCCGCAGGGCGGTCAGAAGCGGCAGCGACATCGCGAACAGCGTCCCGGCGACGGCGAACGCGAACGCCGGGCCCCCCAGCGCCATGGCCAGGCCGCCGAGCGGTGGACCGCCGATGGTGGCCGCCCGAGGAGAGCGCGGCCGGCAGCACACCGACCGCGAAGACCGCGAGGCCGGCGACCAGCACACGGCGATTGCCGAACATGTCGCCCACCCGGCCCAGCAGCGCGGTGGCGACGGAGGCGGTGAGCAGGAACAAGCTGAGCACCCAGGACACGGACGTCGTGCAGGCCCCGAACTCCCTCTGCGGTTGGGGGAGTACCGGGACGGCCATCGTCCGCATCAGCGAGAAGGAGAGCACGGCGAGGAGCAGCGCCGCGAAGGGCGCCGCAGTGCCACGGGCCGGGGCGGAGGCGGGACCATCGGACGCCGGAGCGGGGATGTCACTCATCGGACCTCCCCCGGACGGACCGGACGGACCGGACGGACAGGGCGGACGGAGAGCTCGGGGAACGGGGCGGCGCTGCGCCGGTGAGGCGAGCTATATCACCGAGGAATCATTACATGGCGCTATTCTTACGTCCAGCAACTGCCGCTGTATCGTGCACACATGAGCGAAATCCCCGCGTGCGGGACCGGTGGAGACTCCCGGGAGAAGAGCGCGGCATCCCTGTCCCGGCCGCCCGGCCTCCTCGCGCTGCCCTCCTATCTCGTCAGCCACGTGGCACGCCTCGGGCACGAGGCGCTGGTGGAGGCGGTGGGCCAACACGGCCTGCGGATACCGCACTTCGCCACCCTCACGGCACTCGCCGACTTCGGCCCGCTGCCCCAGCACGTGCTGGCGGAACGGCTCGGTTTCCAGCGCAGCCACCTGGGGGGCTACCTCGACGCCGTCGAGGAGCGCGGGCTGGTGCGCCGCGAGCGGGACCGGGTCGACCGCCGCCGCCAACTCGTCGCGCTGACCGAGGAAGGCGCGGCCCTCCAGCGACGGGTGCGACTCGCCGCCGACGCCTCCCAGGACGTCTTCCTCGCCGGCCTCACCCCCGACGAACGGGACACCCTCACCATGCTGCTCCGGCGCGTGCTGGACGCCTCGGAGCAGAGCTCGTGAGAGGCGGTACGGCGCTGGGCGCCGACAGCACGGGCTCCGCGGGCGGGACCGGTCCGCACCGCCCCGGCGGACGTGTCCGGCGGCGCGCGGGCCGCGGCCGGCTCTGGGTGCTCGCGGCCTGCGGGCTCGTGCTCGCCGTACCCGCCGCGTTGCTCGCCGTACGGCTGACGGGCCGGGACGCAAGTACGTACCTCGCCGTCCCGATGGTGTTGTTCCCCCACACGGCCTTCCTGGCGCTGCTGGTACTGGTCCTCACGACCACCGTTCGCGCGTTGCGGTCCTGGGCCGTGGCGGCCGTGGCGCTGCTCCTGATCGTCGCCCAAGTCTGGCTGGTGACGCCGAGGTTCGTCTCCGACTCCGCCGCCGTCCCGCCGTCGGCCGCCCGCCTGCGGGTGGCGACCCTCAACACCGACGAGGGGGCGGCGGACCCGGCGGCGGTGGTGGAGATGGTCCGCGCCGAGCGGATCGACGTACTCGCCGTGGAGCAGACACCGGCGCGGGGGCTCGACGCGCTCGACCGGGCGGGCCTCGGTGCCCTGCTGCCGTACCACGCGCTGCACCCCGAGTACGACTCCTCGATCTACTCCCGCACCCCGCTGACCGGCGCGGACACCACGGACATCGACACCGTGTGGCCCCAGACCACCGCCGGAATCACGGTCGGCGGACGCACCGTGCGGCTCGTCGCCGTCCACACCTACTACCCGCTCGGGAACCCGGGGCGGTGGAGCAGGGACATGTACTCCCTCGCCGTTCTGGCACAGGACGACGGACCCGACGCCGTGTTCCTCGGTGACTTCAACGCCACCCTCGACCACGCCCCGATGCGCTCCCTGCTGGCCGCCGGACTCACCGACACCCACGCCGAACTCGGCGAGGGCTGGGCGCCGACCTGGCCCGTCGGTGCGGGGATCGCGCCTCCCCTCGTCCAGCTGGACCACGTGCTGCACGGCTCCGGGCTCGTGGGGGTCTCCGTCCGCGAACACACCGTGCCGGGGACGGACCACCGGGCCGTCGTCGCGGAACTCGCGGTCCTCCCGGAGCGGGCGGCCGTCCTGCTGACGGGCTGACCCGCCGGCCCGCCCGCCCCGGAGCCGTGACGGCGGGTCGGGGCGGATCCGGGGCGGGTCACCGGGGCGCCAGGACCCGCACCTGCGAGCCGGAGAGCTTGGTCCACCAGTGGCGGTAGCGGCTGTAGGCCAGAGGGTCGCGGTCCGCCAGCAGGGTGCTCAGGGAGCGGGACTCCTCGGCGAGCCCCTCCCAGGCGGCCGGACCCAGATCGCGGAAAGCCGTCACCTCGACGCCGCCTTCGACCGGACGCCACACACCCGCGACGTAACCGTCGACCAGCACCGTCGGCAGCACGTCACCGTTGATACGGATCACCTCGCGCCGGTACTCCTCGGGGATCACCCGGCTGCGGTCGGCATACGCCAGCAGAACGCTGTCCCACATCGCCATCAGCCGCGGCGGGGACGGGACGTCGGCTTCGGGACGGTCGGCCCCGACGACGTCGAACACGACCGTCCCGTCCGGCCCCTCCAGTTGCTCGACGGCACCGTCGAGAGCCCGCAGTGCCTCGCGCACCGGTCCGCGCCGCACCATGGCGAACTGCGCCACGTCCGCCACCGAAGCGGGCCCGAACGCCTTCAGGTAGCGCAGCACGAGGTGGCGCATCGCCTCCGGCACGTGCTCCCGCCCCGTGGCCGCCGGTCGGGACGGCGCCGCCACGTACGACGTTCTGGCGCCGAACGACCACGGCCCACCCGCCGGGGCGTGCAGCAGGGGAGCGTATCCTCGCAGCCCCCACAGCGCCCCGGCCTTCCTGTCCGCGCCCACCCGCGCTTCGATCCATGCGTCCAGCTCCTTGACCGTGCGGGCCTGCTCGGCGAACTCCAGCAGTTGCGGCACGAGTCGGAAGGCGTCGTCCGGGGTGAGGCCCGCCGCCGCGAACCGGAACCCCAGCCGCGAGGCGTACAGCGTCTGCTGCATCGCCTCGCGCAGCACCCGGTAGTCCTCGGCGTGCACCGCGTGGAGCGTGATCCGCATCAGCGACGCCTTGACCACCACGCCCCCGGTGAACGCGGCGTCCAGCTCCGCCGGATCGAAGTCCGCGAGCCGGTTCCACAGGGCGACGTACGGTGAGGCGGGCTGCTGCGCCTGCAGGGCGAGCACCCGGCGCACCCCCTCGGCGGCTTCCAGCGGCTCCCGCCGCAGCAGCAGTTGGCGGTCGAGGGTCGCCCTGTTCAGTTCGCGTGCGGTGATCTTCATGGCGGGAATTGTGCCGGGTTGCATCCTCCGGTGCGGGTCACACGGGGCAGGTCGACGGTTCGAGGGGACCGTCGGAGCCCCGGATCGTCACCCGGGCGCCGCCCTGTGTGCCGTCGGAGGCCGCCTCGCTCAGGTGCGCCGCCGTGCAGACGAGCTGAAGACGGGCGAGGGTGGAGATCTTGGTGACGGAGAAGCCGAGTTGTATCAGGACCTTCGATCCATCGACGTTGACCCCCAAAGGCTCAGCCCCGTCAGGGAGTTCGGACCACATTCCCGCAGCCTCCTCCGTGTCGGACGGTCCGCCGAAGAGCATTCCCAGTGCCTTGTCCGGGCCGGGGCCGCTCACCTGTCCGCCCACGACGGCCACCCGCCGCGTCACCGGCAACACCGTGGGCGGGGAGGCCGGGCCGATGAAGTACAGCACGGTCACCGGGGAACCGGCCGGGGCGAGCTGGACGGTCGCCGGATCGCCGACCTCGACCACGTCGGTGGGGCGGATGCCGCATCCGGTGGCCAGGGCGGCGAGGGCCGCGGATACGGCCAAGGTCCTCAGCGGACCCCTCATTGCGCCTCCCTCGGTAGCTCGACGGTGAACACGGCACCCCCGTCCGGCCCGTTGGCTCCTTTGACGGTGCCGCCGTGCAGCCGTACGTTCTCCCGCGTGATCGCCAGGCCCAGCCCGCTGCCCTTCGACCGGGTCCGAGCCGCGTCGGCCTTGTAGAACCGGTCGAAGATATAGGGAAGGACCTCGGGCGCGATGCCCGCACCGGCGTCCGCCACCTCCAGCACCAGCAGCGGCGTCCCGTCCCGCTCTTCCGGACGCAATCGCACGGTGACCGGTTCCCCGCCGTGCCGAAGGGCGTTGCCCACCAAGTTGGCGACGATCACGTCGAAGCGGCGAGGGTCCAGCACGGCCCTCACCCCGTCCGGGAGTTCGGTGTCGACGCGGTCCTCCCAACGTCTTGCCTGCACGGTTTTGCGGACGGCCTCGGCGACGTCCAGCTCGTCGGTGTGCAGGTCCGCCGCCCTTGCGTCGAAGCGCGAGATCTCCATCAAGTCGTCGACCAGGGTTGCGAGTTTGACGGTCTCCGCGCTGATCAGCCGGACCGCCGCCGCAGTGTCCGCGTTCAGCTGCGTGGCCTCCTCGTCCAGAATCTCGGTGACGGCCAGCATCCCCGCGAGCGGGGTGCGCAGCTCGTGGGAGACGTCGGACGCGAAGCGCCGGGCCCGCTCCTCGGCCTGTCGGAGCTCGGTGACCGAGCTCTGGAGCTGAGTGGCGGACTCGTTGAACGTCCTGGCCAGTTGCGCGAGTTCGTCGGAGCCGCGCACGGCGATACGGGTGCCGAGCTCGCCCCGCCCCATGCCCGCGGCCGCCCGGCGCAGATCACGTACGGGGCGTACCACGCTGCGGGCCGCCAGCAGCGCCGGGACCACCGCGACCAGGAGGGCGGGCAGGGCGCCGTTGCGGGCGGCCGTGACCATGGCCGAGATGTTGGCCTCCTCCGGCGCCAGCGGCATCACCGCGTACATCACGAGCCCGGTGCGGTGGCGACCGTCACCCTTGTCGAACATGACGGGCATGCCGATGGTCAGCCACGCGCGGTCGTCGCGGACGACCCGCTGGAACGAGGCGTGCGCGTTCTCCCGGGCGGCCTTGCGCAGCCCGTCGGTGAGGATCTGTGAGGTGGGCCGGTCGGAGGAGGAGACCCGCAGGTCCGCGTACTCGGCGAAGACGATCCAGGTGTGGGGCTTGCCCTCACGGGCGAGGGTCTCGCAGAGTGAGCGCAGCCGCTGGGCGCTCAGCGGGAGGGCCGGATCGAGCGCCGCCACCCGGTCGCGGAACTGCCCGACCGCCGTGTCCTGGGCCTGCTCCAGCACCGCCGAGCGCGCCTCCCGGTAGGTGAGGGCCGCGGTCGTGGCCGCGCTGATCGCAGCCACCAGCAGGAACGCGGCGACCAGGCGGGTGCGCAGGCCGAGATGGGGGCTCAGCAGTCTCACGAGAGCGGCCCGAAGCGGTAGCCGAAGCCGCGCACGGTCTGGATGTACCGGGGGCTGCGGGCCGTGTCCCCGATCTTCTGGCGCAACCTGCGCACGCAGGCGTCGACCAGCCGCGCGTCACCGTAGAAGCTGTGTTCCCAGACGTATTCGAGGAGCTGCTGCCTGCTGAACACCTGCTCGGGCGAGGCCGAGAGATGGAGCAGCAGCTTGAGTTCCGAGGGGGCGAGCAGCACCCGTTCGCCCGCCCTGGTGATGGTGAGACCGGCCCGGTCCACGGCCAGATCGCCGTGGAACTCGGTGCCGCCGGGGCCCGCCGGTGCGCCGAGCCGGCGCAGGACGGCCCGGATGCGCGCCTCGATGACCTCGGTCCGGGCGGGTTTGACTATGTAGTCGTCCGCTCCCGCCTCCAGTCCGACGACGACGTCGAAATCGTCACCGCGCGCCGTGAGCATGATGATCGGCAACTGGCTCGATTCGCGGATGCGCCGGCAGACCTGCACTCCGTTGATCCCGGGGAGCATCAGGTCGAGGAGCACCAGATCGGGACGGAAGGAGGCTAGCGCCTCCAGCCCGGCCTCCCCGGTCCCGGCGGCCAGGAGTTCGTGTCCCCGGCGGCGGAGCCCCAGTTCGACCCCTTCGCGTACGGAGGGGTCGTCTTCGATCAAGAGCACACGTGGCATGGTGCGAGTATCCCAACGATCATGGCCGAGGCCGGCCCGAGGCGTGTCGCGGACGCGTGCTGAGGGCCGAAGTGCTGTGGGTGTACGAGGTTTCCGCAGGGAGGACGTCCGCCCCCGCCTCCTGCGGACCTTTCCTACCTGCGCAGTCGGGCCCGCGCGGAGGAGAGCAGCGCGCCGGTCTCCCGCAGGCGCAGCGGGCGGGCCAGCAGGGCGATCACCGACGCCAGGACCGCCGTTCCGGCCAGGGCGGCCACCGGATCGCCGGCTCCGGCGCATGCCCGGGCCGAGGCGAAGGCCAGTGCCGAGGCGGGCAGGCAGGCCGTGATCAGCCGCAGGTGTGCCCACAACACCGCTGATCGCCGGAGCGCTTGAGGGCGTGAGACCGGTCCGGTCAGTCTCCGGTGCAGGACGTGTCCGGTGACGGCGCAGCCCGCGAAGAGGGCCAGGGTGTACGCCCCGGCCATGCCGGTGACCGCCCAGCGCGCAGGCAGCACCAAGTAGGCGGTTCCGGAAAGGCCCGCGTTGAGCCCGGCGATCACCAGATTGAGCAGGAACGGCATACGGGTGTCGCCGAGGGCGTAGAACCCCCGGGAGAGCACGTACTGCCCGGAGAAGGCGATCAGACCCGGTGCGAAGGCCCTCAGCATCCCCGCCATCACGGTCACGTCGGCGCCGCTCGTACGGCCGTACCCGAAGACCGAACCCATCACCCAAGGGGCCAGCGCGAACAGGGCGAAGGCAGCCGGGACCACGACCGCTGCCGAGGTGCGCAGCGCGTACGAGAGATCCCGGCGCACCCCTGCGAGGTCTCTCTCCGCAGCGGCCCTGCTCATCCGCGGCATCAGGGCGGTGACCAGCGAGACGGTCACGATCCCCTGCGGAACCACCCAGAGCAGATAGGCGTTGCTGTACGCGGTGTAGCCGGCACCCCCCGACACCCCCTGGTCCACCGCGTGTTCGCCGGTGAGGGTGGAGAGACGGGTCACCAGCCAGTACGCGGCCTGGTTCGTCAGGACCAGCATCACCAGCCACCCGGCCGCCCGCAGCGGCCGGGTGAGTCCACTGCCACGCCAGTCGAACCGCGGCCGCCAGCGGAACCCGGCCGCCCGCAGCACAGGCACCAGGGCCAGTGTCTGCACGACGATCCCGGCGGTGGTGCCCCAGCCGAGCCATCGTGTCTGTGCCGCGCTCGGATCGCCGCCCGCGCCGGCCGCGAAGCCGAGGTACAGCCCGAAGACGGCGATCACCACGAGGTTGTTGAGTACCGGCGCCCACATCATCGCGCCGAACCTGCCCCGAGCGTTGAGTACTTGGCCCAGGAGGGTGAAGAGCCCGTAGAAGAGGATCTGGGGCAGGCAGCAGCGCGCGAGGGTGATCGTGAGTTCCGCCTGCTCGCCCGAGTAGTCGGTGTATGCGGCGACGATCCGCGGAGCCCCGGCGACGGCGACGGCGGTGAGTGCGACCAGGCCCGCCGTGCAGACGGTGAGGAGCCGCTGGGTGTACGCGACGCCGTCGTCCGCGTGTTCCTTGGCCGCCCGGACCAGTTCGGGCACGAACACGGCGTTGAGCGCGCCACCGATGAGCAGGATGTAGAGGATGTTGGGCACGGTGTTGGCGACCGTGTAGCCGTCGGCCCGCAGACCGGTCCCGAGGGCGGCGACGACGACCGCCGAGCGTATGAACCCGGTGGCCCGGGAGACCACGGAGCCGGCCGCCATCACGGCCCCGCTGCGCAGCGCCGACCCGGCCTTCCTCCGCGTGTGCCGCTCCGGCTCGGCACCGGACCCGCGGTCCACCGGCCCGGCCGCCGCGACCTGTCCGGTCGCCTCCCCCGGGGTCACCGGTGCGCCAGATAGGCGTGGAACGCCCGGTACAGAGTGTTGTTGGCGGCGCCGCCCACCGGTGTCTCCCATTCTCCGAGGGTCTCGACCACCTGCCCGCCGGTGCCCAGCTTCCAGCGCAGCAGGCCGAAGGCACGGTCCTCGGGGTCGAGGGTGGAGGGTACCCCGCGCATGTCGTGGACCGCGGCGCCCTGGGCGAGGGCGTCCACCATCATCCGCCACTGGAGCGCGTTGCTCGGGCGCACCTCCCGGCGGTGGTCGGCCGACGCGCCTGTCTGGTACCACACCCGGCCAGGAGTGCTGATCATGGTGTGCGCGGCCAGTATCTCCCCGTCGTGGACGGCGAGGAGAAGCCGCATCCGCCCCGGGCTCTCCGCGTTGAGCACGGCGTACTGGCGCTGGTAGTACGCGAGGGAGCGGCCGAGCCGGAAACCGTCCCGCTCCTCGGTGATTCTCAACAGTCGGTGGAAATCCGGAAGTTGTCCGGCGTCTCCGGCGACGACACGCACACCGGCCTTCCGTGCCCTGCGGACGTTGCGGCGCCACTCCTGATTGAGGCCCGTCCAGAGCTGGTCCTGCGTGCGACCGGCGAGCGGCACTCTGAAGACGTGGCGGGGCTGTGCGTCGGCGTCGCCCCCGGACTCGCCGTCCCCGCCGCACCGCCGCCATCCCCGTGCGCGCAGCCGTTCGGCGACCGCCGTCCCGAGGGGGTCCACCTCGTCGGCGAGCACGTCACCGATCCTCCGGCCGGGTCCCGTCGCAGCCTTGAGCCGTGCGGCGTTCCAGCGGCGGTAGTCGGGGGAGGGCCCGATCCGTACGGCGAAGGCACCCGCCTTCCGCAGATGCGCGATGAGCGGATCCAGCCAGCGGTCGATCTCCGGGTCCGCCCAGTCGGCCACCGGGCCCTCCGGCACGTAGGCGAAGTACTTCCGGGTTCCGGGGAACTGCCGGTAGAGGATCAGCGCGGTGCCTGCGGTACTCCCGTCGTCGTGGTGCCAGCCGACGGTCTCCGACCGCCAGCCGTCCTTCACCCCGGCCCACGACGGGTACTGGAGGAAGCTCGCGCCGGGGTGGGCCGACATCCACGCCCGATGGGCTTCGGCGGTGATCCGGCCCGTCCGCAGGCCTCGCTGTCCCTCGTGGCCACCGGCCACCTGCAGTGCTGACATCCCCGTCTCCCCGTTCTGCCGGGCCGGCCGCTCGGCCTGGCCGCAGACGGATGGTGGCGACGGCCCGTGACGGAGTCGCGCGGTCCATGTGACCGGACGATGACCGTTCCGCTCCGGTCCCTGTCACGGAGGAAGTTCACCCTTTTTGCCCTGGTGTGCGGGTCCTATGGTCCAGTCATGCCACTCCACCGAGACACCCCAGTCCCTGAGGTCGCCACGACGAGTCCACCGGACCCGCGCGCGGACGGCGCCGACAGGCCCGGCCGAAGGGTCCGGTTCACCCTGGTGGCCGGGACAGCGGTCCTGGGCGCCACCCTGACCGCCTGCTCCGGCAGCGCCTCGGCATCCGGACCGGGCAGCGGTCCCTCAGCCGGGGGTGGCCCGCACCGCACGGAAAGCGCCGACGTCTCGGTCAGTCTCCGGGGCGACCGAGCTCCCGCCGGCGCACCCGTCACGGTGACCCTGGCCGACGGCACCCTGCGCACGGTCGAGGTGGCCGACGACTCCGGCGGAACCCTCGACGGCCGGATATCAGCGGACGGCCGTACCTGGACCTCCGACCGCCCCGCCGCACCCGGCATCGGCTACCACGTGACGGCGACGGACACCCTGGGCGGCACGGACACCGAGGAGTTCACCACGGCGAAGGCGGACCTGGTCAACAAACTCACCCTCGCCCCGGGCAAGGACGTCACCGTCGGCATCGCGCAGCCACTGTCGGTCGTCTTCGACAACCCGGTGAAGAACAAGGCGGCCGTGGAGAAGGCCCTCAAGGTCACCACCTCCAACCACACCGAGGGTTCCTGGGGCTGGCTGCGCGACTACTCCGGCAAGGACCGCGTCGACTGGCGGCCGAAGGAGTACTGGAAGCCCGGCACCAGGATCACCCTGGACGCCGGGCTCAACGGCACCGACTCGGGGCCCGGCGGCGGGTTCTTCGTACGCGACTACGCCATGTCCTTCACCGTCGGCCGCGCGCAGGTGGTCAAGGTCGACCTCGACCGCCACCGGCTGGCGCTCGTCCGGGACGGCAGCACCGTCATGGACATACCCGTCTCCGGTGGCACTCCCGGCGGCGACAAGGCGTCCTGGCGCGGTACCGCCGTACTGATGGCGAAGGAGGGCACCATCAACATGCGCTCCGAGACGGTAGGCCTGGGCGACGCCTACGACAAGATGGTGGACTCGTCGATGCGGCTCACCTGGTCGGGCATGTACGCCCACGCCGCGCCGTGGAACGCCGCGTACTTCGGTGTCGCGAACCACAGCTCGGGCTGCGTGGGCATGAGCGACGCGGACGCCGCCGAGCTCTACGCGAAGACACAGGTGGGAGACCCCTTCGAGATCACCGGAGCGGACACCAAGGGCGTGGTCGCGGAGGGCAACGGCTACGGCGCGTGGAACGTGTCCTGGACCGACTGGCAGGCCAGGAGCGCGCTGGACTGAAGGGGAGGGACCGGCCGCCGGGCGACGGCGCGCGACCGTCGCCCGCCCCTCATTCGCTGATCCCGTGGGTGAACACCCCGCGGACCGGCGCGATTCGGGGCTCGGCCAGTTCGGCGTCGATCCGCTGCTCGCGGGCTTCGCCGGTGAGCACCGCCGCCCCGTTGGGGCCGCCCGCCCGCAGACGGTGTTCCCCCGGCAGCGTCCACAGGGCTCTTCGCCCCGGCCCCTCCCCAGGGACCACAACTTCCTTTTCACGCACAGCCGATCACATCGCGACGGCCGGGGCAACGCGGAATCCGCGAGGCCCGAGGGCCTTTCACCGCCTCTCGGGCCCACCGCGGTGATCAGCCCTTCGGCGTACGCAGCCCGAGGTGGTCCCGGAGCGTCGTCCCCTCGTACTCCGTACGGAACACGCCCTGCTCCTGGAGGAGCGGGACCACCGTGTCGGCGAACTCGTCCAGACCGCCGGGCACCAGGTGCGGGGCGAGGATGAAGCCGTCGGACACCTCGCTCTGCACGGAGTCGTTCACGGCTCGCGCGACCGTCGAGGGCGAACCGATGAAGGTCTGCCGGGCGCTGGTCTCGATCACCAGCTCCCGGATCGAAAGGCCCTCCGCCTTCGCCCGCTGCCGCCACTCAGCCGCGGTCGCCAGCGGGTCGCGGACCATCCGCACACTCGCGCGGCCCCGGGTCACCGTGTGCTCACCGGTGTCGGGGTCGATCTCGGGCAGCGGCCCGTCCGGGTCGTAACCGGACAGGTCCCGGTTCCACACGTGCTCCAGGAACTTGATCGCGGTCTGGCCGCTGACCTGGCTGCGCCGCACCTCGTGCGCGCGCTCCTCCGCCTCGGCGTCCGTGTCGCCCAGCACGAAGGTGGCCGCGGGCAGGATCAGCAGGTCGTCCCGCTCGCGTCCGTGGCGGGCGAGCCGGCCCTTGACGTCCTGGTAGAACGCGCGGCCCGGCTCCGGGGCGGAGTGCCTGCTGAAGATGGCGTCCGCGGTGGCCGCGGCGAACTCCCGGCCCTGATCTGAGTCGCCGGCCTGGAAGATCACCGGGCGGCCCTGCGGGGAACGCGGCACGTTGAAGCGGCCCGCGATGTCGAAGTGCTGGTCGTGGTGGGCGAACGTACCGGCGTCCGCGCTGCGCAGGAACTGCCCGCTCTCCGCGTCCGCGAGGATCTCGTCCGCGGCCCAGGAGTCGAACAGCTCCCAAGAGGTACGGAGGAACTGCTCGGCGCGGGTGTAGCGGTCCTCCTCCGCGAGGAAGCCGCCGCGGCGGAAGTTCTCGCCGGTGAACGCGTCCCAGGAGGTGACGACGTTCCATGCCGCACGGCCTGCCGAGAGGTGGTCCAGGGAGGCGAACTGCCGGGCCACCTCGTACGGTTCGTTGAAGGTGGAGTTGATGGTGCCGGCCAGGCCGATCCGCTCGGTGACCGCCGCCAGCGCGGCGAGGATTCCGAAGGTGTCAGGGCGGCCCACCACGTCGAGGTCGTAGATCGCCCCGCCCTGCTCGCGCAGCCGGAGCCCCTCGGCCAGGAACAGGAAGTCGAACTTGGCCCGTTCCGCGGTCCGCGCGAAGTGGCTGAAGGAGGCGAAGTCGATCTGACTGCCCGCCTCCGGGTCGCTCCAGACCGTGGTGTTGTTGACCCCGGGGAAGTGGGCCGCGAGGTGGATCTGCTTCAGGTTGTCGCTCATGACTGTCCTCCGGCCCGGACCCGGGCGTAACGGTTGGCGGGACGCGAGAGGCCGAGGAGGCCGCGCAGCGAGTCGGCTTCGTACGCGCGGCGGAACGCGTCACGGCTCTGGAGCTCGGGCACCAGGCCCCGGCTGATGGCCGGCAGGTCGTGGGCCGCGACCGCCGGACGGAGCCGGAACCCGCTCAGGCCCGCCCGCTGCCACTCCAGCAGCAGGTCGGCCAGCTCGGCGGGGGTGCCGGTGAAGATCTCGGCGTCGCTCGTCAGCGGAGCGCCCGCCACGTCGTCGAGGCGGCTGCGGCGCTCCTCCGCCTTGCCGGCCGTCTCGTCCAGGAAGACCACCAGATCCCCGAAGACGTGGACGGTCTCCCCGCCCCGCCCGGCCGCCTCCTGGGCGGCCCGGATCTCCTCGGTCACCGCCCGCGCCTCGTCGGCTCCGTGAGGTGTGACGTAACCGATGTCCGTGGACCCGGCCACCAGCTCGTACGGAAGGGCCGCGTGGGCCAGCGAGGTCACCAGCGGCTGGCCCTGCGGCGAACGCGGGGTGATCGAGGGGCCCTTGACGCTGAAGTACCTGGACTCGAAGTCGATGTAGTGCAGCTTCTCGCGGTCGATGAACCGCCCGGTGGCGGCGTCGCGTATCTCCGCGTCGTCCTCCCAGCTGTCCCAGAGCCTGCGGAGCACCTCGACGTAGTCGGCGGCCTCGTCGAACAGCTCGCGCACCAGCACCTGTGTCTCGGGCAGCAGATAGTCCTGCGGACGGAACGGCGGCAGGTCCCGGCGGCCGAAGTGCGCAGCCTCGTGCGGCGAGGCGGAGACCTTGACCCGGACCCCGGCACGGCCACCGCTCACGAAGTCCAGCGTCGCGATGGCCTTCGCCAGATGGAACGGCTCGGTGTGGGTGGCGACCACGCTCGGCACCAGTCCGACGTGCCGGGTCAGCGGCGCCACCCGGGAGGCGATCAGCACCGCGTCGAGACGCCCGCGCACCTGGTCGGTACGCCGGTCGTCGGCGGTCGGGTCGGTGGACTGGAGGGACAGCGCGTCCTCGAAGGTGACGAAGTCGAGAAGGCCGAGCTCCGCCTCCCGTACGGCGTCCAGCCAGTAGCCGGCGGAGAAGAGCTCGGAGGCGCGGGCCCCCGGCTCGCGCCAGGACGCGGGGTGCCAGCCCGTGCCGTCGAGCGCCACGGCGAGATGGAGGGGTTCGGGAGGTGAGGAGGGGGACTGCGACATGAGGGGGAAGTGCCTTTCCTGATCGGCTGGGAAGTACGGGGTGACGCGGCCGGTCCGCTCCGGGGGTCAGCTGGCCCCGGCGGGGTCACCGCCGGGGACGCGGACCACGGCGAAGAGGTTGCGCCGGCGCAGGGCGAAGCCGATCGAGAGATAGAGGCGGATGGCGTTCTCGTTGGTGGCCGCCGCGTGCAGGAACGGAATGTCCCCGCGGTCCCGGATGCCGTCGGCCACATGGCGGACCAGCCGGGTCGCGAGGCCCTCGCCGCGGTGCTCGGCGTCCGTGCAGACCGCGCTGATCTCGGTGTGGCCGGGGGGCCGCAGCCGTTCCCCGGCCATCGCCACCAGTCTTCCGCCGCGCCGGATCCCCCAGTAGGCGCCCAGCTCGATGGTGCGCGGGAGGAACGGCCCCGGCCTGTTCCGCCCCACCAGGTCCAGCATCTCGGGGACGTCAGCCGTGGTCAGCCGGACGGCTTCCGGATCGGAGCGCGTGACCAGGGTGTCCGCGACGAGCTGTACGCCCCCCGCCTCCTCCACGGTCTCCCAGTGGTCCGGGACGCTGCTGATCCCGGTCACCGCGGTCTGCGCGCCGGGCCCGATGAGCTCCGCCAGATCGTCCCAGGCACGCGGGTCCGAGGAGTCGCGCAGCGCCACGAAGGGGGCCACGTCGGTCTGGTAGCGGGCGGCGGAGCCGACGATCTCCGCGAAGCGGCGGTGCGGTCCGGTCAGGGCGGCCCAGGCGGCGTTGTCCAGCACGTGCGGTTCGGGCGGCGTGGGCCGGGCGGAGACGGGGTCGGTCCTGGGGAGGGAGTGCGGTGGCTGGACTTCGGTGGACATGTGAGGCCGTTCTTCCTTCGGTGGGACCGTGCCGTTCGCCGGCACGGTGGGCGGGGACGGTCCGGGTCAGCCGGCGGCGGGCAGGGGGCGCCCGAGGGCGAAGCGCCGGGCCCCCGGACGGCCCTCGACCAGGTCCGCCGCCAGCTCGCCGATGGCGGGGGCGAACTTGAACCCGTGACCCGAGAAGCCGGCGAGAACCGTCACCGGGCCGCGCCGGTCGACCACGAAGTCGTGGTCGGGAGTGGACGTGTAGAGGCAGGTGACCGGCTCGGGAGCGGCCGGGGCCAGACCCGGCAGCCAGGTACGTACGTAGGCTTCCAGCCGCTCGACCGCCGCCGCATCGGGGGTGCGGTCCCGGTGGTCGGGGTCGACGACCGGCCCGACCGCGTGGAACCCCACCTTGACGCCGTCCGCGCTGCCGAGCCCGTACACACCGCCCGGCTCGTCGAAACCGGCGCCAGGGTGGTGCACGAAGGCGGGCCACTCCAGCGCACCGTCCACCGCGAAGTGCAGCGGCTGCTCCTGGGTGACCCGCAGCGGCGGCAGTCCGTCCACCAGGCCGGGCAGCACGGTCGGCGACCAGCCGCCGACCGCGACCACGGCCGCGTCCGCGACGAGGGGGCCGCCCTGGTCCGTCTCGATGGTGACGCCGCTCCCCGTCGGGCGCAGGCCGCGCACCCGCACCCCGTGCCGGACGTCCGCGCCGAGACCCGACGCCGCCGCGAGCAGCGCCGCCACGGCGGCGTCGGCGTGCAGCCGGCCGCCCTCCGCGTGGTGCAGCACGGTCGTATCGGCGCGCAGCCCGGGCCAGCGCTCGGCGGCCTCGGCCGGGCTGAGGACCAGCCCCGGACGGCCCGCCGCCGCCAGCGTGGCGGCGAGCTCCCCGACGGTCCCGGGCGACCCGTGGTCGACCGCCCCGGTGGCGTCGAGCACCGGGCGGCCCGACTCCTCCTCCAGCCGCCGCCACAGCGGCAGCGCCCGCAGGGCGAGCCCGACGTACCAGGGATCGGCGTACGTCAGCCGGAAAATGCGGGAACTGCCGTGCGAGCTGCCCCGGTCGTGGCCGGGCCCGAACCGCTCCAGCACCGTGACCCGGTGGCCGCGGGCTGCCAGACGCCAGGCCGCCGCGGCGCCCATGACCCCACCGCCGACGATCACCACACTGGGTGCCATGACGGGCCTTCCTTTCTGCCTTCTTACGGCCGGCCGCACCCCCGGCCCAGGGCCGGGGGTGCGGTGTTCCGGTGGATCAGGAGTTGGTGACCGGCAGGCCCGGAGGGTTGACCTCCGCCTTCTGCACGGCCTCGTCCTTGAGGTTCCAGGCCTCCAGCCACTTCGCGTACTGACCGTGCTCGATCAGGTAGTTGATGGCATCCGCCAGCGGCTTGGCGAGCCCGCTGTCCTTCTTCGCCGTGGCGCAGATCAGCCCCTGCAGCGACGCCCCGGCACCCGAGTACGTGCCGCCGCTACGGGTGGCCTGCGGGGTGCTCGCGGACTGGGTGATGTGGTAGGCGATGGAAGGGTTGGGGGCGAAGTACCCGTCGATCTTGTTCGAGTTCAGCGCCAGATAGGCGCTGTTGTTGTCCGCGAAGTACTTGACGTCGAGCTTCTTGCCCTCGGCCTTCAGCTTGTCCCGCCACTCCAGCAGGATCTTCTCCTGGTTGGTGCCGGAGCCCACGGCGATGGTCTTGCCCGCCAGGTTCTTGTAGTCGCCGCCGAAGTCCCAGCCCGCTTCCTTGCTCACCTCGAACCCGAGGTTGTCCTGGCGGTAGCAGGCGAACTCGTACTTCTTCTTGCGCTCCTCGGTGTCCGTGATGTTGGAGAAGCCGGCCTCGGTGCGCCCGCTGTCGATCCCCACGAACAGGTTCTCCCAGGTCGCGTTCTTCGGCTCGGCCTTCAGGCCGAAGACGGCGGCGACCAGGCGGCCGAGGTCGGGCTCGGAGCCTGTGATCGTCTTCTGGTCGTCGCCGACGTAGCCGAGCGGCGCGGAACCGGCGGGGAGCATCCCCAGACCGATGGTGAACTTCCCGTCCTCGATGACGGACTTGGGCAGCTGGGCGCGGATCGAGGCGACCTCGGGGACGTCCAGCGTGATCTCCTTGGCGGCGCCGTTCGAGGCGGCGCCGATGACGACCGATCCCTTGGCGGCGGCCGAAGCGCCGGCGGAGTCCTCGGTGTCGCTGTCACCGCAGGCGCTGAGCCCGGCGGCGAGGGCCAGGACGGTGCCGGCGGTGGCGAGGGTGGACAGACGGGATCTGCGGCGGGACATGTCGGTTCCTTGAGGGTGATGGAGCACAGGTGAGAGGACGTGTGGGGGAGGGGAGTCTCGGCACAGGAGCCTTACTCCGACAGGCGGCTGACGTTCGATCGGTTCACGGTCCGGAGCGCGGAGGGTCAGAGGACTTTGCCCAGGAACTCCCTGGTACGGGCCTCGCGCGGGTTGTCCAGCACGTCGGCGGGCTTCCCCTGCTCGACGATCACGCCCTGGTCCAGGAAGACGACCTGGTCGGCGACCTCGCGGGCGAACCCGATCTCATGGGTCACCACGATCAGCGTCGTACCCCCGGTCGCCAGCTCCCTGATGACGGAGAGGACTTCGCCGACCAGCTCCGGGTCGAGCGCCGAGGTCGGTTCGTCGAAGAGGATCACACCCGGTTCGAGGGCGAGCGCCCGGGCGATGGCGACCCGCTGCTGCTGGCCCCCGGACAGCTGGCGGGGATAGCTGTCCGCCTTGTCCGCCAGCCCCACCCGGTCGAGCAGGGTACGGGCCAGCTCACGGGCACCGTCGCGGTCCGCGAGACCGATGGCGGTGGGCGCGGCGGCCACGTTCTCCAGCACCGTGAGGTTCGGGAACAGGTTGAAGTTCTGGAAGACGAAGCCGATCCGGCTGCGCTGCGCCCGTATGGCGCGCTCCGGCAGCTCCTTCAGCCGGCCGCGGTGGTGCCGTACCCCGATCGGTTCGCCACCGACCGTCACATGGCCGATGTCCAGCTTCTCCAGGTGGTTCACCGTGCGCAGCAGCGTCGACTTGCCGGACCCCGACGGCCCGAGGATCACTGTCACCGATCCCGGCTCGACCGTCAGATCGATGCCGCGCAGGACCTGGTGCTCACCGAACCACTTGTGTGCCCCGTGGATCTCCACCGCCACCGGCTCGGCGCGGACGGGACTCTTCGTGCCCTGCGGGGCGATGACGCTCATGTGCTCGATCCGATCGCGGTCCTGGAACGGGCGGCCCGGACGGCGGCCCGGAACTTCTGCAGCGGGGTCGGGGGGACGGTCCGCAGCGCGCCGCGCGAGTAGTGGCGCTCCACGTAGAACTGGATCACCGAGATGACGCTGGTGAGGATGACGTACCAGAGAGTGGCGACCAGCAGCAGCGGGACGATGTCCCCGGAGTAGGTGGAGCCCAGGCTCTGGACGGTGCCGAACAGGTCGAGCAGCGAGACGTAGAAGACCAGCGAGGTGCCCTTGACCAGGCCGATCAGCTGATTGACGTAGGAGGGCACGATCACCCGGAGCGCCTGCGGGAAGACGATGCGGCGGAACTGGTACCCGCGCGGCAGTCCCAGCGCCGAGGCCGCCTCGTGCTGGCCCTGGTCCACCGAGAGCACGCCGGACCTGACCACCTCGGCCGCGTACGCCGCCTCGTTGAGGCTGAGGCCGACCACGGCGACGGTCATGTCGGTGGCGAGCCGGGACTCGTCGAACTCGAAGAAGGCCGGCCCGAACGGAACGCCCAGGCTCAGCGTCTGGTACAGCGCGCTGAAGTTGTAGAGGAAGAGCAGCACGACGATGAGCGGTACCGAGCGCAGCAGCCAGATGTAGACCCAGGAGACGGATCGCAGCACCGGATTGGGCGACAGCCGTCCCAGCGCGAGGATCACTCCGCCGATCAGGCCGAACACCGCGCTGAGAGCGGCGACTTCGAGCGTGATCAGCAGGCCGTCGAGCACCACCGGGCGGAAGAACCAGTACGAGAACCGGCTCCACTGGTAGAACGGGTTGCTCACCAGCCCGTGGACGAACTGGGCCACCAGCACGACGACCACCGCGGTGAGGACCCACCGCCACGGGTGACGCAGCGGAAGTACCCGCTCGGCCGCCAGACGTGGGTCCTGAGCCGAGGCGGTGCGAGCGGCGGCCTTCGGGGCCGGGGGCTCTCCGGGCGGGGCGGACGGAGAGCCGGCGACCGGATCTTCCGGGGGCGCGGACGTCTCGGGCATGGGTGCTCCAGCAGTCAAAGGGTGGCCGGACGGCGCGCGCGGCACGCGGTCGGGCTGAATCGGGGAACCCCGGCCGGAGTCCGGGCAGGGTCTCGGGGAAGACGCGAAACGGGCGGGGCGGACGTGGTCCGGCCGGTCAGCAGCCGCAGTGCGGTGCGCAGGCCGGCAGCCCGCAGGTACACGAGCGGCATGCTCCGCACCCGTGCGACGGCGTACGCGAGGACGAGACGGACAGCGCGGCGGACGGCACGGCGGAGTGGAGGCGGCGGACGCCTGCCGTCCTCTCCGGTGCGCTCTCCATGCTGGTCATCCTGGTCTCTCTGCCGCAGTGAGCGAGCCGCTGGGACACGCTCGGTGGAACGGGTGGTCCACGGGATCGTGGCCGCCGGACCGCCGGGAATCACCGGGCCGGTCCGGCGTCAGTTAATCCATGCGAGGGAGAAGGCGTCAATATGATCCGGAGTCGTGTGAACAGGTGTAGAGAGCCGGCCCCACCCTGCCGGGGTGACCCGTTTCCACCGGCTTGACCAGTGGAAACGTCATCAGGGAGGTGACTGGTCGCGACGTCCGGACAGGCGACGGACGCCGCGTCGGGCGGCATTCATTTCGTGATCCTGTAACACGGGCTTCATGCCCGGTCACACGGCGACCACGACGACCGGAACACCTCCCGGCGCGCGACGCCGGACCGTACGGTCACGTCCATCTCCTGGCCACGGCCCTCTCCACCGCCCCGAGCACCGCGTCGGTCGCCTTGCCGAGCAGGGCCAGCAGCACGATCGCCAGCAGCAGGATGTCGGTCCGCCCGGTGTTCTGACTGTCGATCAGGAGGAAGCCCAGACCCATGGACGAGGCGATGAGCTCGGCCGCGACCAGGAAGAGCCACCCCTGGGCGAGCCCCAGCCGCAGCCCCGACAGTACCGACGGCGCCGCCGCGGGGATCAGTACCTGGGCGAGCAGCGCGGGGCCCCGGCGGCCGTAGGCGTGACCCAGTTCGCGGAGGCCGGGGTCGGCGTGGTCGAGCGCCGAGGCCACCGTCGTGTAGACGGGGAAGAAGGCGCCGACGGCCACCAGCGTGATCTTCGGCGTCTCACCGATGCCGAGCCAGAGCAGCAGCAGCGGAACCCACGCCAACGACGGTACGGCGCGCAGCGCCTGGATGGTCGGGCCCAGCAGCCGGCGCACCGTGGCCGAGAGCCCGACCAGGCCCCCCAGCACGAGTCCTGCCCCGGCCCCGGCGGAGAAGCCCAGCAGGACCCGCTGCACGCTGATCGCCACGTGGTGGAGGAGTTCGCCCCGCTCCCAGAGCACCCGGGCGGCGCGGGCCACCGCCAGCGGCTCGGGCAGCTGGCTCGGCGAGTAGGCCCCCGACCGCGCCGCCGTCTGCCAGGCGACGAGGAGCGCCACCGGGACCAGCAGCCCCGCCGCCACGCGCCCGGCCGCCCGCCCGGTGGCGGCGAGCCGCTCGCCGCCACGGCGCGCACGCTCGCCGGTGACCGACGGGGCTGCCGTCGCTGCCTTCTCCGCGGCCCGGGCGGCCGCCTCCGCGGTTCCGGCGCTCACGAGGGATTCGCCTTCCGCGCGTACTCGGGGAGGAAGAGCGAGTCCAGGGCTCCGTCGACGGCCTTCCGGTCCGGCACCAGGTTCTCCGCCACGAGGACCGGCGCGATGCGGTCGAGGACCGCGCGCTGCTCTCCGCCGGGGACGGGTGAGATGTCGAGCTCGGTGCGTGCGGTCAGCTGCTGCCGGGCGACCGCCTCGCTCACCTTGGACTCCTCGGCCAGCAGGCGCACGGCCTCGTCCGGGTGGGCGATGATCCAGGCGCGGGCCTTCTCGTACCCGTCCACGACCGTCTGGACGAGCTCGGGGTGCTTCTGCTCGAAGTCCGCGGAGACGTTGAGGAAGCCGTACGAGTTGAACGCGAGGTTCCGGTAGATCAGCCGGGAGCCGCTGTCGATCTGGCTCTGTGAGAGGTACGGGTCGAGCCCGGCCCACGCGTCCACGTCACCCCGCTCCAGAGCCGTCCGGCCGTCCGCGTGCTGGAGGTTGACGACCGTGACGTCGTCGGCGCCGAGACCGGCGCTCTCCAGCGCCTGGAGCAGGAAGAAGTAGGGGTCCGTGCCCTTCGTGACGGCCACCTTCCTGCCCTTCAGCTCCTTCACCGACCGGATCGGCGAGCCCTTCGCGACGACGAGCGAGGACCATTCCGGCCGGCTGTACACGTCGACCGTCCGCAGTTCGGTCCCGTTGGCACGGGCGAGCAGAGCGGGTGTGCCCGCCGTCGAGCCGAAGTCGATCGCCCCCGCGCGGAGGTTCTCGTTGGCCTTGTTGCTGCCGAGTGACTGGGTCCAGGTGACGGCGGCGCCCTGCGCGGAGAGCGTCTCGCCCAGCCAGCCCTTCTCCCGCAGGACGAGGCTCTCCGGGTTGTAGTACGCCCAGTCCAGCCGGACCGTCACCGAGGCGCCCCCGGCGCTGGTGCCGGCCGCGGCGGAACCGTCGGCGGACTCGCCCGACACACAGGCGGTGGCGGTCAGCAGCAGACCGGCGAGGAGAGCGGTGCCCGCGGCTCTTCGCACGGCGGTTCTCACAGTGGTGCTCACAGTGGTCCTCACGGAGGTGTCTCTCATGGCCTGTCTCTCAGGGCTGGTGGGGACGGTCGGGGGTGCCGACGCCGAGCCGGCACAGCAGATCGGCTCGCAGCGGCGCCAGCTCCGGATGCCCGCGTGGCCGGGGACGTGCGACGGGTACGTCGATCCGGGCGGCGATCGTGGCGGCGGGACCCGACCCGAGCAGCACGATCCGGTCCGCGAGCTGCAGCGCCTCGTCCACGTCGTGCGTGACCATCAGCACCGTGGTGCCCGCCACGCGCTGCATCGTGTCCAGCAGGTCCTGCATCCGCATCCGGGTGAGCGCGTCGAGCGCCGCGAAGGGCTCGTCGAGCAGCAGCACACCCGGCTCCCGCGCCAGGGCCCGGGCGAGCGCGGCCCGCTGCGCCATACCGCCGGAGACCTGACCGGGGCGGTGTCCGCCGTACCCGTCCAGGCCCACCTCGGTGAGCCGCCGGGCGACGGTGGCCCGCCCCACGGCCCGGTCGGTGCCCCTCGGCAGGCCGAAGGCGACGTTGGACGACAGGGTGCGCCAGCGCATCAGGCGCGGGTCCTGGAACACCACCGCCGTACGCGGATCGCCCGCGGCGACGGGGCGCCCGTCGACCAGCACCCGACCCGACGTGGGTACGTCCAGCCCGCCGATCAGCCTCAGCAGCGTCGACTTGCCGGACCCGGACGGCCCCAGCACCGCGACCGTCTCGCCCGCCGCCAGATCCAGGTCGATTCCGGCCAGCACGCTCCGGGCCCGCCGGCCCTGCCCGAAGTCCCGGCCGACACCCCGCAGGGAGACGGCGGCGGCACCGGACCGTTCCCCCGGGCCGGCTGCCTCCGGTGCCGCCACCCCCGGCCCGGCCACATCCGCTGCCGAGCCGGCCCGGCTCACGGCCGCCCCGCGAACGGGACGATGGCCGAGGGCGCGGCGGCGCTCGCGAACGGGTGCTTCCACAGCCCGCGCCGTGCCAGGACCGGCAGGACGCCCTCGCCGAACCAGTACGCCTCCTCCAGGTGCGGGTATCCCGACAGGACGAACTCCTCGATGCCCAGGGCCTGGTACTCGGCGATCAGGTCGGCGACCTCCTCGTGCGAACCGACCATGGCCGTGCCCGCGCCCCCGCGTACCAGCCCGATGCCGGCCCACAGGTTCGGATGGATCTCCAGCCCGTCCCGGCCGCCGCCGTGCAGCGCGAGCATCCGGTGCTGCCCCTCCGACTCGCTGCGCGCGAGACCCTCCTGCACGGACCGGATGGTCTGCTCGTCGAAGCCGTCCAGCAGCCGTCCGGCCTCGGCCCACGCCTGCTCGGAGGTGTCCCGGGTGATCACGTGCAGCCGGATGCCGAAGCGTACGGTCCGCCCTTCCTCGGCGGCGAGCTTCCTGATCCAGGCGATCTTCTCGGCGACGGCCGCGGGCGGCTCGCCCCAGGTGAGGTAGACGTCGCTGTGCCGGGCCGCGACCACACCGGCGGCGGGGGACGAACCACCGAAGTAGATCTCGGGGACCGGCTCGGGCACCCTCGCGAGCCTGGCGTCCTCCACCCGCAGGTGCTCGCCCGCGTGGTCGACGACCCCGCCCTTCCACAACTCCCGCACGATGTGCAGGAATTCACCGGTGCGCGCGTACCTCCCCTCCTTGTCGAGGAAGTCGCCGTAGGCGCGCTGCTCGTGGCTCTCGCCACCGGTGACGATGTTCAGCAACAGCCGGTTTCCGGTGAGTCGTTGGTACGTGGACGCCATCTGTGCCGCGAGGGTCGGCGACACCGATCCGGGCCGGAACGCCACCAGGAACTTCAGGCGCTCGGTGTGCTGGCTGATCAACGCCGTGGTGAGCCAGGCGTCTTCGCACCAGGCGCCCGTCGGGGTGAGAGCGCCGACGAAGCCCAGCTGCTCGGCAGCGAGCGCGATCTGCGTGAGATAGGGAACGCTCGGCGGGCGGTCGCCGCCCGCCGCCGTGACGGGCGTGCCGTGACCGCCTCCCACGACGTGCCGGCTGTCGCCGTTGGTGGGAAGGAACCAGTGGAACGTGAGAGACATGAGGGGAGCCCTTTCGGTGAGGGGAGCCGGATCCGGCGGAGCGAGGGATGCGGCGGAACGGGAACAGCCAGGGGTCAGAGGAGTCCGTGGCGGGGCGGGCGTGTGCCGTTGAGCGTCCACCGGCCCAGGTGCTGCACCTTCCAGCGCGTCGGGTCGTGCAGGGTGTGGGTCCGGGCGTCACGCCAGTGCCGGTGCAGATTGAGGGAGTCGAGCGCCGCCCTGGTGCCCGCCACCTCGAAGAGCGCCGAGCCGGTCTCGACCGCCGCCGTCGCGGCGACGACCTTGGCCGCCGCGACGGCGAGGGAGGCTTCGGCGGCGGAGTCGTCGGTGAGACCGGCCTCCGCCCGGTCGACCGCGCGCGCAGCCTCGGCCAGCAGCGCGTCGGACGACCTCACGCGCAGGGACAGTTCACCGAACCGCTGGATGAGGAGGGGGTCCTCGGACGCCTTCTCCACCCCGCTCTCGAACCAGGGCCGGCTCTTGGTGCGTACGAAGGCGGCGGCCTCCTCCAGGGCGCCGGCCGCGATGCCCGCATCGATGGCGGAGTGCAGCAACTGGGCGACGGCACCATGCAACTGCGGTCCACGGAAGGTGAGATGGTGCGGAACCACCCGGTCGGTCGGCACGCGGACGCCGTCGAGCCGGACCGTCCCGCTCGCGGTCGTGCGCTGCCCCATTCCGTCCCAGTCGTCCACCACGGTGACGCCGCCCGCGGAACGCGGCACGTAGGCCACCCACAGTTCTTCGTCGTCACCCCTGGCCAGGACGGGTATCCAGTGCGCGTAGAGAGCCCCGGTCGAGTAGTGCTTCTCCCCGGTCAGCAGGAAGCCGCCACCCCCGTCGGAGGTGAGCCGGGTCCGGATGTCCTGGACATGCTTCGTACCCGCTTCGGACTGGGCGTTGCCGAGACGGCGGCCCGCCAGCACCTCGCCGAAGAAGAACCGGCGCTGTTCCTCGGTGCCCCGGGCGCGCAGCACGTTGACGTACACGAAGTGGCTCTGCGGGATCTGCGCGAGGCTGGCATCGGCCGAGGCGAGGGTCCGTACGACCCGGGCCAGGGTGGTGTGGCGCACCCCAGCACCGCCGTACGCCCCGGGGACCGTGATGCCGAGGAGACCGGAGGCGGAGAGACGATCGAGTTCGGCGTGCGGCAGACGGCGCTCCGCGTCCCGTGCGGCGGCGCCCGTTCGGAACTCCGCGGCCATCTCGGACGCGAGGGCGAGCGCCTCCGCGTCGTCGCGGACCACATGGGTGGCGGACGGGCCACCGGTGGAGGGGCCGTCGGCGGAGGCAGGGGGAGGGGCGGCGGAAACGGTCATCGGTACTCCGGGTGTCGGGCGCGGACGCACGGTCGGCGGCGCGGTCGGGGAGAGCGCGGCGGGAGTGAAGAGCGCGGGCGGGAAGGGCACGGGCAGCACGGGCGCGGGCGGGGCTCCGGCCCCCGATCCCGTGCGCGGGTCACCCGGCGGCGTACAGGGCGGGGCGCGGGACGGCCGGCGAGAGCGCGGCGGAGAACTGGTCGACGATGCCGTACAGCGGCGTGGCGGCCGAGGCGGCCACCGTGACCTGGCCGTCCGGTGAGATGGCGACCTCCTTGTCGAGGACGAACCACCCCTGGGTGATGTGGCCTGCGCCCATGGAGCTGAGCACCGGGCGCAGGGCGTAGTCGACGGCGAGGACGTGCGCGGCCGACCCGCCGGTGGCCAGCGGCAGCACGGTCTTCCCGGCCAGCGCGTACTGCGGGAGCAGGTCCAGCAGCGCCTTCAGGACCCCCGAATAGGCGGCCTTGTAGACGGGGGTGCCGATGACCAGGCCGTCCGCCCGGTCCACCAGCGCCGACACGCGGGCGATGGCCGGATGGCCCGGGTCGGCCCCCAGCAGGGCCTGAGCGGGTATGTCACGGACGTCGAGCGGAACGACCTCGTGCCGGTCCGCCTCCAGGCGGGCGTCGAGATGGCGCAGCAGCCGGGAGGTGCGGGAGGTGGCGGAAGGACTGCCGGACACGGACAGGATGACGGCCATCAAGACTCCAGAGGTCGGCACCGGCCGCGGGGAGCGGCCGGGCAGGGAAGCAGGCACGGGCGAGGACGGCGGGGGGTGCCGGGGCAGGCACGGGCGACGAGGTGACGCGACGGCAGGGCAGGGCGGACCGGGGTGGCAGACGGACCGTGGCGGGCGAGGTTCCCGGACCACGGCGATCGGGAAACCTGTGCACCTAGGCGGTGTCCGACCTTGATCCGCCGGACACCTGGGTGGTGCCGACAGCGGGAGGGAGGAGGCATCGCGCCGCACTGGGCGACGGGAACGCACCCAACGAAGAGATCGTCACCGGCACATCGGCATGGCACCGACGGGCCGGCTCCGCCTCGGGCGCCCCCCGTCCGCACCGTCGCGCGAAGGGCGCAGCCGGGATGCACGGGCAGGGTGGCGCCAGGGAGACGGGACGGGCGGGATCAGTTCCCCGGGACTCGCTACGGTGGTGCGGTCAGCAGGTGTGCCCGGGACGACAACCGTGGCAGCGGCGACAGACAGCGCTGGAGACACGCGCGAGGTCGACATGGCGCCGCCGCGTGAGGTCCACTCGCTTGTCCATGGTCACCGATCCGCTGGGAGGGGGTGGAGCTGTCCGGCCTGGCCCGGTCCACCCGTCGAACGGGGAAACCGTGCCACTGGGGAACGCGGTCCGCGCGGCCTTCCCGGCCGCCCGCTGTCCGTTCCCGTCAAGGAGCGTACCGCCGGCCGGGCCGTCGGTGGGAGTCGGTATCGACGAACGGTTGATAGGGTTTCCCTCTCACCTTTCCCTCCGGCCAAGGCGGTTGCCGCCCTCCGCGGGGGTGCCCCTTCCGGAGGACGAGCCATGCGCATCGAACAGCTGGAGTGCATCGCGGCGGTGACGAGAACCGGATCGCTACGCCGCGCCGCCGGTGAACTCCACCTCTCCCAGCCCGCGTTGAGCGAGACGGTGCGTAACCTGGAGCGCGAGCTCGGTGTCGATCTGCTGGACCGCCGCCGCTCCGGAGCCCGGATCAGCGAACAGGGCCGGGAGCTCCTCCCGCACATCGTCGACGTACTGGAGTCGGTGGACCGGCTGCGCCGGGCCGCCCACGACCAGCACCACAGCAGCCGTACCGTGCGGATCGGTACGGTGAACGCGGCGACGGTTCCCCTGCTGATGCCCGCGATGCGCGACTTCCGGTCCACTCATCCGGCGACGCAGGTCGAGGTGATCGGGACCCAGCAGGAGGACATCCATCGCGGGCTGCGCGAGGGGGCGTTCGACCTCGGTCTCGTCAACTACCTCCTGGGGGACGACACCCCGCCGGACATGGAGACGACCGAGCTGCTGCGCGGCCGTCCCGTGGTCTGCATGCGGCCGGACAGTCCGCTCGCCGCCCTGGAGGTGGTGACCCCGCAGGACCTGCTCACCGAACCGCTGATCGGCATGCGTCCCGGCTATGTCATGCACCGCTACACGCACAGGCTGCTGGGGGAGGGGCGCGGGCCGTCGTTCAGCTACGCGACGGACGGCGCCGAGCTCGGCAAGCTGATGGTCGCCGAGGGCCTCGGTGTCACCGTCCTGCCCGACTTCAGCGTCCTGGGCGACCCGCTGGAGCGAGCCGGTGTGCTGGTCTCCCGCCCGCTGTCGGACGACACCACGAGGGTCCTGGTCGTCGTCCAGCGCCCCCGAAGCGGCTCCTTCCCCCGCGCGGCCCGCGAGTTGCGGTCCACCCTCGTCGTACGCGCCGCGCAGCACGCGCGGCTGCGGGCGGGCGGCGAGGAGAGCGGCCACCCGGTGGTGGAGCGGGACGGCGACTGACGGCCGGAACGCGGCATCGGCCGCCCCTCAGACGCGCAGAGGCCGTAGCGTGTCCCCGGAACCGGATGCCGACGCCTGCTCCGGCATCGGTCTCGGCACCACGCGCGGGAAGCGCGGGTCGGTGAGGGCCCGGCAGCGGGTCCAGCCCCCCGCCTCCGACACCCCCGCCGGGTAAGGGACGTCCACCGGATGCCCGGCGGGCTCGCCGAGGCCGTGGGCGGCTGTGAAGCCGTCGTCGTACACCGTGCTGAGGTAGCGTTCGGGCCCGTCGGGGAAGACGGTGACGACAACCGCGTCCGGGTGGGTACGGGCCGCCCAGGCGGACACGAGGGCGACGGCTCCGGTGCTCCACCCGCCGCTGACGAAGTTCCCCGAGGCGAGCCGGCGGCAGGCCTGCACGGCTTCGGCCGGACCGATCCAGTGGACCTCGTCGAACGCCTCGTAGGCGACATTGCGCGGACGGATGCTGCTGCCCAGGCCCCGCATCAGACGCGGGCGGGCCGGTGGGCCGAAGATCGTCGACCCCGCCGCGTCCACCCCGATGAGCCGCAGGCCCGGCCGGCGCAGGCGGAGCGGGCCTGCGATGCCGGCGCTGTGTCCGCCCGTGCCGACACTGCACACGAGGATGTCGATCCGGTCGAGGCGGGCGGCGAGTTCGGCCGCGAGCGAGGCGTAACCGGCCACGTTGTCCGGGTTGCCGTACTGATCGGGCCAGTACGCCCCCGGCGTCCGCGCCAGCAGTTCGCGGAGCCGTAGGAGCCGGGCCGTCTGCCAGCCGCCCCGGCGTGCAGGACGGTCCACGAACTCCAGCCGGGCGCCGTAGGCACGCAGCAACTGCCGCATGGATGGCTCTAGTTCGGCGTCCACCACCAGGGTCACCGGGTGCCCCAGGGCCTGTCCGGCGAAGGCCAGACCGATCCCGAGCGTGCCGGAGGTCGATTCCACCACGGGCGCTCCGGGCGGCAGTTCGCCGCGCTCCCTGGCGCCCAGCAGCATCGAGACCGCGGGGCGCGCTTTCATGCCCCCGGCGCCGAGCCCTTCGAGCTTCGCCCAGAATCCCGGGTGCGGCCCGGCGAGACCGGCGGTGATGCGTGCCAGCGGGGTCTGCCCCACGAGGTCGAGCAGCGCGCGGTTCTCCACGGGAGCACGGACGGCCGTGGTCACGGAGTGCCTCCGGCGTGCCCACCGTAGAGGTACAGGGAGCCCGGACCGCCGTCGAGCCAGAAGAACGGGTACGGCTCGGCGCACACTGCCGTGACGCCCGTCCCGAGGAGCCTGGGCAGGACCGCGCTGCCGGTCTGGGCGAACATCACCAGCGGCTTCCCCTGCCGCGCGGCCCGGATGCGCAGCTCCTCGAACGTGCCGTTGCCCAGGGTCATTCCGGACGCGAGAACGGCGTCGCAGCGGTCCAGGGCCTCGACCGCGTCCGTCGTCACGGTCTCGCCCCACTCCGTCGTGCCGCCCTTGAAGTCGCACGGGACATAGGCCAGTCCGCGTGTACGCAGCGCCTCCAGCAGCGAGTTGACGACCCCGACCACCAGCACCGTGCTTCCCGGCGGAAGCCGCAGCAACCCCACGACGGCCCGGGCCCGCGCGCGCGACCTGAGCAGCGAACTCCCGCCAGGCAGCGGGCAGGTGTCCGCTCCGGACGCGGGTCCGTGCGGACGTACGTGCATCAGGTACGCGTCCAGGGCGGCCACCCGGACCGGAAGGAGCGGGTGGCCGAGAAGGCTCCCGGCATCGGCCCCGGCGCACTCCGTCACGACGTCGCCGGGCAGTGAACCCGGCTCCACCGCGCACGAACCCACCGCTGCGGCCAGTCGCAGGCTCAGTACCTCGTTGCGGTAGCCGGTGTGCCGCCCGTCGTGGTGCACGGCCTGCTGGGTGGTGAACGCCGAGGAGATCCGCAGGGTCTGCGGGAGGGGGCCGAACGCCCCGGCGGCGACCCGCTCGGCGAGGCCGGGGTACGGGCCCGCGTCGGCCTCCGGGCCGGCCGTGGCCGGCCCGGCCGAACTCGCGCACGTCAGGGGGGTCATGGTGTCTCCTTCGTGGTGCGGGGCATCCGGGCGCGACGGCAGAACCCCGCGCTCGGAGGCGGGCACCCGGAGGGATCACGTTATCGACAATCATTTTCATTTTCACCCGCGTTGTCGGTGGGTCCGGTGCCGCGTCGGGCCGCACCGGACGGTCGACGGACGGCAAGGGGGGATGCCCCTATGGGCTTCGCCAAGCGGTCGGTAGTGTCCTTGACGGCTGATCTCGTGCCGAGGAGGCCCGGTTGGCGACGGGCGACGGCTCTGATCGCTGAGGCGGAGTCGCGGCAGCGGAAGGGGTGTGGCGGATGAGGGTCCTGTTCTGTCCCGGTGACAGCGGAGTCGATGTCTCCGGCGGGGCGAGCGAACTCGTCCGCCTGGCCCTTGCTCTCGCCGCCGGTGAGGGCTGCGTGGAAACCTCCGCCTCGGCTGAACCGTGCTTCGGTGGCACCCAACTCGCTTCGGTCGAGGTGGTGAACGCAGGCGGTCCGGGCGTGTGTCTGAGCGTCGGCGTGGAGCACCGCGGTCTACTGATCAAGGGTGACCGACCAGGCTTGACCGCTCTCGCCGGCGACGTCCGGTCGATGGCGGAGACGGACGACGGCGGGCACTGCCACATCGAGTACTTCCCGGGGCACTCCTACCTTGCCGCGGGATCACTGGCCATGGTCGTGAACAGTCCGCATGGGGGCATGCCTGCTCGGTGAACGAGGCCGGCGGCGGCCCGACGGGGTTCGCAGGGGGATTGGCTCTCCAGGATCCGGACCCCGCTCCTGGGGGGCATCTGCGGACAGCCCGGAGGGGCGGCGCGTGGTGCGCGCCGCCCCTCCGTCGTGCCCTGCCAGGTCGTGCCGTCAATGTGTCGTGCTCCGGCGACCGCCCCTCAGTCCACGTAGGTGATGTCGGACGAGCTGTAGATGCAGTACGTGCCGTCGGCGCCCGAACCGGTCTCGGACGGCTCTCCGCTCGTCGTTCCCTTGTACTTCTTGCAGATGTCGATGTCGCGGTCCGCGTCGTCGTAGATCGTGACGCCCGAGATCTTCGCGGTGTCGCCGTAGTTGGTGTTGATCCCCACCACGGACGTGCCCGGTGCGGTGATCCAGACGTTGGAGATCTCGACGTGGCGGCCGTACTGCGTCGAGCAGTTGCCGCAGGAGCGGTACAGCTTGCCGAAGTCGTCGACCTGGAAGTTCTTGATGACGACCGTGCCGGCGCCGTTGTGCTGGAAGACCTTGTCGTCCGCCAGCCGCGCACCGCCGCCGTCGACCGTGGCGACCTGTGAGGAGGAGCTGCCGCGGAAGGTCGCCGCGTCCTCGCCCACGTCCTCCCACCAGACGTTCTTGAGCGTGCAGGCGCCGGCGCAGTGGACGCCGTCGGCGGCGGGGGAGCCGAGGATGACGTTCTGCAGGGTGGCACCGGCGGCCAGTTCGAACATCGCCGGCTGGTCCTCGTCCTGGCCGTCGCTGCCCAGGTCGCCGGTTCCGTAGAAGCGCTTCAGGCTGCCGTCGTAGGTGCCGGACACCTGGATGCTGGCCGAGACGGCCTGGCTTCCGCTGGCGGTCGGCCACGCGGGCTTCGACCCCGAGCTGGGCGGCGTGGTCGTGGGAGGGGTCGTGGTGGGCGGGTCGGTCGGGGTGGTCGTCCCGGCCGCGGTGAACGTCCAGCGCTTGCTGGTCACCGAGTCGCAGGAGTTCTGCTGGACCAGGGTGCCCGCGGCGGTGGCGGAGTCCTTGGTGTTGAGGCACTTGCCGCCGTTGCTGTTGATGACCTGGTAGATGTTCCCGCTCACCTGCGTGAGGGTCCACACCTGGGTCGCCGCGCCGCTGCACGACTGCTGCTCGACGGCCTTGCCGGCGCTGGTGGAGGCATCCTTCACGCCGGCGCACTTTCCGCTGTGCGAGGCGATCAGGGTGTAACCGCTGCCTGAAGCCGTGAGCTTCCAGGTCTGCGCCGCACTGCCCGCGCAGGTGTTCTGGGTGAGCTGGGTACCGGCGGAGGTGCTGGCGCCCGGGACTTCCAGACACAGTCCGCTGCCGGCGTTCTTCAGGGTGTACGAGCCGGCCGCGGGTGCGGCCGAGGCCGAGCCGGTGGCGAAAAGGGCGGTGAGCGTCGCCGCTATCACCGCGGCGACCGCGAGGAACGAGGCGGCTGCCCTGCCGCCCCGCCTTCTGGCATGCTGATTCTCCGTGCGCATTCGAGGGTCCTTTCACCGCCTGCGGCGTCCTCCGCAGGCACCAGGAAGTGTTGGTGCGGTGGTAAAGGCAAGCTCTCGGCCGGGAAAGCGTGAGGAACGGTGTTCGTTCTTCTGAACCGAGTTCTTGTATGCGAACGCCGGTGACGGTACGTCAACCGGAATCGGCGGTCAATGGGTTGCGCGCGAACCGATACGAAGGGCCGCCGGGCTCCCGGCCCGGCCCGGCGGACGAGCCGGAACCGGACCCGGCGCGCCCCGGGCAGACGGACCTCAGGACTCCTCGACCGGCCGGCGCCGCCGCGTGCCGTTGCTGCTCAGCCTCCGGATCAGCCGGCGCAGCCGGGGGTGACGCTCGTGCAACTCGGCCGACCTGCGGTCGAGTTCCTCGCCGAGCCGCTCCGTACGCTTGTCGATGTCGAGCTCGTCGAGCACGCGGTCCACCTCGGCCAGCAGGGCCCCGTGCAACTGCCACTGCCTGGGGTGCTCCTGCACGTCCTCCAGCAGCAGATCGGCGATCCGGTCCCGCGTCTCCCGGCCCCGCGCCAGCGCCTCGGCGAGGCGGTCCTCGGCCTCCTCGCCGCCCGTCGCGAGCGGCGAGGTGATCAGCCGGGCGAACGCCTCGATGGCCTCGGCCATCCGGTCGAAGAGTTCGGTCAGCCCCTCGCCCACGTCGTCCGGGAACATCGTCTCCTCGGTGCGCTGCTTGGCCAGATCCGTCAGGGTGCGGGTGAGTACGCGCAGCACGACCGCGCAGATCTCCAGCGTGTCCAGACCGGTACGGAGCACGACACGGTTCAACAGTCCCTGGCGCACCCGGGGGTTGAGCATGAGGCTCTCCTCGGCCTGCCGCAGCGAGGCGTCCACCTCCACGATGTCGTGGTCGAGGCGGCGGGCCTCGTGCAGCCGGGCAGCGGCCTCCGGTACGGGGATGTGGCCACCGATCTCCTGCCCCATGGCGCGCAGCATCGAGCCCATCCGGGTGGCCAGCCCCTCGATCGAGGCGCCCGCGGTCTGCACCCACACCGGTGGCGCGAAAAGGAGGTTGAAGAGCAGCCCGACCCCGGCGCCGATCAGAGTCTCCATGATCCGGTCCCAGGCCGTATCGGCGACCTGGGAGACGCCCAGGACGAGCATCGCGCTGATCGCCACCTCGGGTACGAACTCGTTGACCCGCACGACCCGGCCGATCATCAGGGCGGTGAAGATCGTCAGCCCGAGGCTCCACCAGTTCAGGCCCACCAGCGCGCTGAAGCCGATCGCGATGAGGACACCGACGATCACCGAGTTCACTCTGCGGATGCCGGTGGTCAGGGTCGCGTAGAGGGTGACCTGCACGACCAGCAGCGCCGTCAGCGGAGCGGTCAGCGGCGCCGGCTGAGGCAGCGTCGCCTGGGCCACGGAGAACGCGATGACCGCCGCGGCCGTGGAGCGCAGGGTCTGCACGACCACCGGTTCGGTGGTGCGCCGGACAAGTTCGAGTACGGGTGCGGAAACTCCAGACATTCCTACAAACTGCCCCGAAGATCGCGTTCGCAGCACCCCCGGTTCCAGGTGCCTCCGTACGGACGCAGCGCGGCCCGTGCCGGTAGCCACCGGACGCGGGCCGTCCGGTGCCCGGCGGCGGCCGGCGCGCCTTCGGGCACGGCCTGCCGGCGCCTACCAGGCCATCGCGCCCAGAGCGGCCTCGATCCGGTCCCGCTCCCAGGCGCCGTCCGCGACCAGCACCCGGTAGCGCCTCTCCAGGGTCCGGCCGGGATCGAGCACCAGCTCCTCGTGGAACGCGAACGACGGAGCCATGCCCGCGTAGGAGTCGTTGCGTACGAACCAGTGCGCCGGATGCGTTCCGCGCGCACCGGTGTGGTCGTTCTCGGGGGCGTGGGCCATGACGACCGTGGCGTGCCCGTCGACGCCGTCGTGCTCCCCGGTGTACGCGAGCCAGTCGGACTGCTGTCCCTTCAGCTCCGGGCCCTCGCCGCCGGCGGAGAGCACCCGGCCGCCCCGGAAGGCGCGGGGGCCCCGCCAGAACAGCCCGGTGTACCCGGCGCCCGTGCGCCCGTGCGTGGCCGGACTGCCGAACCGCAACGGTTCCGCCCGCCGGTTGGTCACCGCGCTTGACCACGTCAGGGCCCAGCTCCCGCCCGCCGGATCGATGTCGTGCACCTCCACCCGCCGTACCTCGTCGGCCCACTGTTCGCCCGTGTACGGATGCCAGGTCAGCCTCTCCGTGAGGGTTATCCCGTTCTCCCGCGCCGAGAGCTCGTCGAACCCGGCGTGCGCGATCGAACCGACCCGCTCCGGCAGCGGCTGGTAACCCTCGCCGTGCACGTAGGAGTTGCCGCCCCAGAGATTCTGCCCCGACAGGTGCGAGGCGGTCATCGACAGACCTTTGTGCCAGCGGTGGTCGTTCGGGCGGTAGTCGGTGACGGTCCGGCCCGCGAGAGTGCGCAGCGGGTGGATGTAGGGCTTCGGCGCCTCCCAGGCGGCCTCGGCCCGGTAGACGTACCGCAGCAGTTCCACGCCGGTCGAGGCGACGGAGACGCGGACGTCCTCGCCGTGCCGGTGGACGAGGACGGGCTTCGCGGTCATGCGGTGATCTCCCTGACGGGGTCCGTGGGGCCAGTGGTGTTCATGGGGTGCGGGCTCGGGCGCGGGGGCGAGTGGACATGGCGGGCCCCGGGCTCGACGGGGCAGTGCGCGCCCGCCGGTTCAGCAAGCGCTTTCTAACCGAACTTAGGTGCCCCGCCGGGAGCCGGTCAAGAGAGTCGGCACAGCGGCCGCCGGAACCGGTAAGCGGCTCGGTGCGGCGCATCGCTGCTGGTGAGCGGCGCGAAAACGCGTCATGCGGCCGAAGGGGGCGCTGTCACGCCGACGGCCGACCCGCACCCGCTGGGGCGGCACCCACCGGCGTGTGCGGGAGAGGCAGGCCGCCCGCCGCCGGCCCCCGGGAGCCACCGGCACCGGCCGGGGCGGAACGAGCCGCGTCGAGGCCGTGTGCTGAACTGTCCGGAATCCGACTGATTCAGGAGCAGTGCTGTGAGCAGTTTCCGCCACCCCGGTGTCGTCTTCACGGACCGCAGGTTCACCGTCCCCCTCGACCACGCCGACCCCGGGGGCGAGCGGATCGAGGTCTTCGGCCGGGAGGCGGTCGCGCCGTCGAAGGCCGGCGAGGACCTGCCCTGGCTGGTCTACCTCGAAGGCGGCCCGGGGTTCGGCGCGCGGCGCTTCGTCGGTACGGAGGCGTGGCTCGGCCGGGCCCTCGAAGACTTCCGCGTCCTCCTGCTCGACCAGCGCGGTACCGGACTCTCGACCCCGGCGAACCGGCAGACCCTGCCGCTGCGCGGCGGTCCCGCCGAACAGGCCGCGTATCTGAGCCATTTCCGGTCCGACAACATCGTGCGGGACTGCGAACTGATCCGCGCACAGCTGACCGGCGGGCGCCCCTGGACGGTTCTCGGCCAGTCCTTCGGCGGGTTCTGTGCCGTCCGCTATCTCTCGGCGGCCCCGGAAGGCCTGGCCGCCGTACTGATCACGGGCGGACTCCCGTCGCTCGACGCCCACGCGGACGAGGTCTACCGGGCCGCGTACCCGCGCATCGAGCGGAAGGTCGCCGCCCACTACGCCCGCTATCCGCAGGACATCGCGCGGGCCCGCGCGATCGCCGCGTACCTCGCGTCGCACCGCGTCGAGTCCGGCGGCCACCTCCTGACGCCCGAAGGCTTCCAGTCGCTCGGCATCCTGCTCGGCGGCGGCCAGGGCAGCCACCAGCTCCACTACCTGCTGGAGAACGCCTTCGTCACCACCCCGGACGGCCCCGCGCTCTCCGACACCTTCCAGGAAGCCGTCCGGACGGCGAACTCCTTCGCGGGGCACCCGCTCTACGCCCTGATGCACGAGGCGATCTACGGCCAGGGCGAGCGGCCCACCGGCTGGTCCGCCGAACGCGTGCGCGCCGAGTTCCCGCAGTTCGACGCCGGGACGGCACTCGCCTCGGACGGCCCGCTGCTCTTCACCGGCGAGAGCATCCACCCGTGGCACTTCGAGACGGACCCCGCGCTGCGCCCGCTCCAGGAGACCGCGGAGCTGCTGGCCGCGCGTACCGACTGGCCGGAGCTGTACGACAAGGAGCGGCTCGCCGCCAACGAGGTCCCGGTCGTGGCGGCCGTCTACCACGACGACATGTACGTGGACACCGGCCACGCACTCGCCACCGCGGCGGGCATCCGCGGGCTGCGGACCTGGGTGACCAGCGAATTCGAGCACGACGGCCTGCGCGCCGGCGGGCCGCGTGTGCTGGACCGCCTGCTGGCCATGGTCCGCGACGACGTCTGAGCAGGCCCGGACCGGGGCGGAGGCGGGCGCGCGGGGGCGTCCCGTACCTGTGCCGTGAGCGGGACGGCGGGCCCCTGCCCCTGTGTCCTCGCCTCCTCGCTCACGGCACAGGTACGGGCCCGCTTCACCGCAGCGGGGCGCTCAGCTCGATGGAGCGCAGAGCCGCCGCCAGGGCCCGTTCGTCGCCGACGTCGAGGGCCGTGTCCGTCAGCTTGATGACGTGTTCGTCGCCGTGCGCCAGGGCGCGTTCGAAAACCTCCTCCGGTGCGAAGGTGCCCGGCGGGGTGTACGCGACCGGCTCGTCCGGTGCGTACATCGCGGTCACCGCCGCGGAGGCCGTCCAGGCCGCCCGCAGACTCGGCAGCCACAGGGCTTCCGGGAGCGCGGGCAGGGTGCGCAGGACGGCATTGGGAGCCGTGGCCGCGTGCACCAGCATCGTCTCTTCGCCGTGGCCGTGGGTGGCGTACCGGTGGGTGGCGGCCCGTACCAGTTCGGTGAGGCGGCCGTGCGCGGCGCTCGGTTCCGTCACGGCCGCCGCCCACACCGGCAAGGCCCGGACACGGTCGAGGCGGGCGGGGAAGCCGCCGGCCCGCACGCCGATGGGCGGCACCGTGTCCAGAGCGGCGGCCGCGCCGTCGGCGCCGGGCAGCGCGGCGAGATCCGCGACGGGCCGGTGGCGCGCGGCCCAGTAGCCGAGGCCGTGGGCGAGTTCGGCCAGACGCGGTTCGGTGGTCCCGGCGGAGAGCAGGGTGCGCACCGCATGGCCCACCCGGATCACCGGATGCGTCGAACCGCCGTACACGCCGGGCAGAAGACGCGGCCACCACGGGGCGAGCACCTCGCGCCAGGGGTGCTCGGCGAGCTCGCGCCCGAAGTATCCGATCCAGTCCGCCGCCCGGCGCGGGTCGCCGAGCGCGAGACGCCAGTTGTCGTCCGTGACGAGCTCGACGCCGGGCGGGAACTCCTCGAGCTTGGGTGCGTACAGATCGAGCCAGCGGTGTACCGATCGTGACTGCCCGCGAGCGGCGAGGGCCTCGACGGCCATCGGTGCGTGGTTGGTGAGCCGCCCGACGCGCTCGGGACCGGAACGGTGGAGTCGTTCGAGTGCCTCGTCGAGAATTCCCGTCGTATGCATGACGAGGACGGTAGGCCGGAACGCCTGGGCGGCGTAACGGGCCCGAGGCGTAGGCCCGGCCCAGGACCTGAGGAGTACCACCGCTCGGCCCTTGTACGGAAACCGCTGGCTGGGGGCGTACGGGCCCGCCCCCGGCGGCTCCCCGATGCCCGCGTCCGCGCGGCCCGGCCGGTGCCGCGCGGATGCGCGGGGCTCAGCTCTGGAGGGCTTCCAGCGTCTCGTTGAGCTCAGGGCCGGTCTGCGGGGCGCGGTTGTGCGGCAGCCTGGAGAGTGCCGCCGCCATGCCGCAGGTGTTGCTGACCGCGGAGAAGACGAGGCCCGTACCGATTCCGGCCGACAGCCAGCGGGCCGCCGGGAAGCGGCGGCCGACGAGCAGGCCCGCCACCACGAGGGAGCCCGCCGCGAGGCGGACCTGGCGCTCCATGGGCCAGACGGCCTTCGCTCCGGCCGGACGGTCGAGCTCGTGCCCGGCGCCTTCCCAGGCGGAGGTGCCGCCGGTCAGGGTCGTGGACGCTATGTCGGCGTCGGCGAGTATCTCGGCCGCCCGCGTGGAGCGGACGCCCGAGGCGCAGACCACGAGCAGGGAGTTGCGCGCGGCGGCGGACTTCAGCGCCGGGAGCGCCTCGGCCATGCGGTCGAGCGGGACGTTGTACGCGCCGGGGACGTGCCCCGAGGCGTATTCGCCGGGACCCCGGACGTCGATGACGGTGAATTCGTCCAGGCGGGAAGCGGCCTGGACGGGGGAGAGAGAAGCCGGGCTGGTCACGAGCAAGGTGTCCTTTCGGTCGAGAGCAAGCGGAACGGGTTCCTCCTGCCCCGGCGAGGATAAAATACCCCCAGGGGTATTCGGAGGAGTGTGTGTGGAACTCGACATGGCGGCCGACGAGCTGAAGGCCGTGCTCAACCGCCTGCGCCGCGCGCAGGGCCAGCTCGGCGCGGTCATCCGGATGATCGAGGAGGGCCGCGACTGCGAGGACGTCATCACGCAGATGGCGGCCGTCTCGCGCGCGCTGGACCGGGCCGGCTTCGCGATCATCGCGACCGGTCTCCAGCGCTGCCTGGCCGAGGGTACGGCGGAACCGGAGGACCGTGAGCGGATGCGGGCCCGGCTGGAGAAGCTCTTCCTCTCCCTGGCCTGAGGCGGGTCTGAGGCGGGCCTCAGGCGCCCGGGCGGCGCCTTTCGCCGGCCTCCGGGCCCGTCGAACACGGTGCGCGGTTGACAAATGCCGTTGCCGATTCTGCACACTGGTCGGCATGAACGAACAGGCGCAGGGCGACCCCGGGCTGGACGCGGTGATCTCCGGTGTCGGCCCCCGGCTGCGCCGCCTGCGCAAGGACCGTGAGGTGACCCTCGCCGCCCTCTCGGCGGCCACCGGCATCTCCGTCAGTACCCTCTCCCGGCTCGAGTCCGGCGGCCGCCGCCCCAGCCTGGAGCTGCTGCTGCCCATCGCCCGCGCCCACGAGGTCCCGCTCGACGACCTGATCGGCGCGCCGCCCGTGGGTGACCCGCGGATCCGGGCCGAGCCGGTCGTCCGCCACGGCCGGACCATGTTCCCGCTCACCGCCCGGCCCGGCGGACTCCAGGCCTACAAACTCGTCCAGCAGGGCGGTACGGGCGAACGCCCCGACCTGCGCACCCACGAGGGCTACGAATGGCTGTACGTCCTCTCCGGGCGGCTGCGGCTGTGCCTCGCCGACCACGACCTGGTGATGGGCCCCGGCGAAGCCGCGGAGTTCGACACCCGGCTGCCGCACTGGTTCGGCCCCGCCGGGGAGGAGACGGTGGAGTTCCTCAGCCTCTTCGGGCCGCAGGGGGAGCGGATGCACGTCATCGCCCGGCCCAAGTCCGACTGAGACCGCCACCGCGGCCCACCCCGGGCACCCTGGCCCAGGGCGACTGAGACCGCCGCCGCGGCCACCCCGGCCCGGCCGCATCCGGGGTCCGCGGACTGTTCGGTCCGCAGAGTGTTCCCAGGGGGCAAGCGACCGCTTAGTATGCGCCGGAGCAGGAGTTACGCCGACAGGTTTGTGGAGGCCTTTCATGCAGGCATGGCGAGTGCACCGGAACGGCGAACCGAGTGAGGTGATGACCCTCGACGAGACGGACCGCCCGGTCCCCGGCGAGGGCCAGGCACTCCTCGCGGTGCGTGCGGCGAACATCAACTTTCCCGACGCGCTGCTCTGCCGGGGCCAGTACCAGGTCAGGCCCCCGCTGCCCTTCACGCCCGGGGTCGAGATCTGCGGCGAGACCGAGGACGGCCGCCGGGTGCTCGCCACCCCCGCGCTCCCGAACGGCGGCCTCGCGGAGTACGTCGTGGTGGACGAGGCGGCCCTGCTGCCCGCCCCCGACGCGCTGGACGACGCGGAGGCCGCCGCCCTGCACATCGGTTACCAGACCGGCTGGTTCGGCCTGCACCGCCGGGCCCGTATCCAGCCCGGCGAGACCCTGCTCGTGCACGCCGCCGCCGGGGGAGTGGGCAGCGCCGCCGTCCAGCTCGGCAAGGCCGCGGGCGCCACCGTCATCGGAGTCGTCGGAGGGCCCGAGAAGGCGGCCGTCGCCCGCGGACTCGGCTGCGACCTGGTCATCGACCGGCGCACCGAGGACATCGTCGCCGTCGTCAAGGAGGCCACCGGCGGACGCGGCGCGGACGTCGTCTACGACCCGGTCGGCGGCGACGCCTACGCCAAGTCCGTCAAGTGCATCGCCTTCGAGGGCCGGATCGTGGTCGTGGGCTTCGCCGGCGGCACCATCCCCACCCCGGCGCTCAACCACGTCCTCGTCAAGAACTACTCCGTCCTCGGGCTCCACTGGGGCCTCTACAACACCAAGGACCCGGCCGCCGTCCGCGCCTGCCACGACGAGCTGACCAAACTGGCCGACCAGGGGCTCGTGAAGCCAGTGGTCAGCGAGCGTGTCCCGATGTCCGCCGCGGCCGACGCCGTCCAGCGGGTCGCGAACGGCACCACCACCGGACGTGTCGTCGTCCTGCCGACCGGAGGCACCCGATGACCACCACCGTCGACGCCGCCGAGCTGCTCCGCCGCACCCGCGAGCTGCTCGCCGCACACCCCCCGGCCACCACCGGCCGCACCGAATTCCTGGGCGCCCGTTTCGACGCGGGCCTCGCCTGGGTCCACTACCCGGCCGGCCTGGGCGGACTCGACGCCCCCCGCTCCCTCCAGCCGGTCGTCGACGCCGAACTCGCCGCCGCCGGTGCGCCCGACAACGACCCCCGCCGGATCGGTATCGGCCTCGGCATGGCCGCCCCCACCATCCTCGGCTTCGGCACGGACGAGCAGAAGCAGCGTTTCCTGCGCCCGCTGTGGATCGGCGAGGAGGTGTGGTGCCAGCTCTTCAGCGAGCCCGGCGCCGGCTCCGACCTGGCCGCGCTCTCCACCCGGGCGGTCCGTGACGGCGACACCTGGACCGTCGACGGGCAGAAGGTCTGGACGTCCAGTGCCCACCTCGCCCGCTGGGCCATCCTCATCGCCCGCACCGACCCCGACCTGCCCAAGCACCGGGGCATCAGCTACTTCATCTGCGACATGACCGACCCCGGCGTGGACGTACGCCCACTGCGGCAGATCACCGGCGAGGCCGAGTTCAACGAGGTCTTCCTCACCGGTGTGCGCATCCCCGACAGCAGGCGCCTCGGACCCGTCGGGGAGGGCTGGAAGGTCGCCCAGACCACGCTCATGAACGAGCGCGTCTCCATCGGCGGCATGCGCATTCCCCGCGAGGGCGGGATGATCGGCCCCGTGTCGCGCACCTGGCGCGAGCGCCCCGAACTGCGCACCCCCGACCTGCACCAACGACTGCTCACCCTCTGGGTGGAGGCCGAGGTCGCCCGCCTCACCGGGGAACGGCTGCGCCAGCAGCTCGTCGCCGGGCAGCCCGGCCCCGAGGGCTCCGGCATGAAACTCGCCTTCGCACGGCTCAATCAGGAGATCAGCGGGCTGGAAGTCGAACTCCTCGCCGACGAGGGGCTGCTCTACGGCGACTGGACGATGCGCCGCCCCGAGCTGGTGGACTTCACCGGGCGGGACGCCGGCTACCGCTACCTGCGCTCCAAGGGCAACTCGATCGAGGGCGGCACCAGCGAGGTGCTGCTGAACATCGTCGCCGAGCGCGTCCTCGGCCTGCCCGCCGAACCGCGCACCGACAAGGACGTCGCCTGGAAGGACCTCGCCCGATGACCGCCCCGAACCAGCCCGCCGCCACCCCCGACCTCCTCTACTCGGAGGCGGAGGAGGACCTCAGGTCGGCCGTCCGCGCCCTGCTCGCCGACCGGTCCGGCGCGCCGTCGGTGATCGCCCGCACCGAGTCCGACACGCCGTACGACCAGCAACTCTGGAAGACCCTCGCCGCGGACATCGGTGCCGCCGGACTGCTGGTCCCCGAGAAGCTCGGCGGCCTCGGCGCGACCCACCGGGAGGCCGCCGTCGTCCTGGAGGAGCTCGGCCGGGCCGTCACCCCGTCCCCGTACCTGACCAGCGCCGTCGTCGCGACGGCCGTCCTGCTCGCCCTCCGCCCCGAGGACGGGCCTGCAGCCGGGCTGCTCGGCGACCTCGCGGCAGGGCGCCGCAGCGCCGCGCTCGCCGTACCGTTCGCCGCCGCGCCCGGCGCGGACCACACCGCCGAGGTGACCGCCGACTGCGGCGCGCTGACCGGCACCGTACGGGGCGTCGCCGACGCGGCCCTCGCCGACGTGCTGCTGGTGCCCGCCGCCACCGGGCTGTACGCCGTCGAGCGCGCGTCCCAGCAAGGGGCCGCCGTGGTCCTGGAGCCGCTCGTCCCGCTCGACCTCACCCGGCCCCTCGCCGTGATCACCCTGGACGGAGCCGCCGCCACGCTGCTCGCCGGGCCGGACGCCGGCGCCGCGGCCGTACGGCACGGGCTGCTGACCGGAGCCGGTCTGCTCGCCTCCGAACAGCTCGGCGTCGCCGAATGGTGCCTCGCCGAGACCGTCCGGTACACGCGGGAACGCCACCAGTTCAACCGGCCGGTGGGCTCCTTCCAGGCACTCAAACACCGCATGGCCGAGCTCTGGCTCCAGGTCGTCTCGGCCCGCGCCGCCGCCCGCAACGCCGCCGACGCGCTGGCCACAGACGCCGCCGACGCACCCCTCGCGGTGGCCGTCGCCCAGGCGTACTGCTCCGGGGTCGCGGTGCACGCGGCCGAGGAGTGCGTCCAGCTCCACGCGGGGATCGGCATGACCTGGGAACATCCGGCCCATCTGTACCTGAAGCGCGCGAAGGCCGACTCCCTCGCATACGGATCGGCCGGCCGCCACCGCGAGGCTGTCGCCGACCTGGTCGAGCTCCCGGCCCCCTGACGGCGGCGGGACGGGGCGGGAGGACGCGTTCCGCCCGTCCCGTCAACGGGACGCCGACGCGGCGCCGTCGCCTCTCCGGGTGACATCGTCACAGCCAGTCAACACCCGTTCGGCGGACACGCCAGTCCGCCGAACGGCGCGCGCCCTCCGCCACACTGGCCGCGGCATGCCGCACACCGGGCGCGGCGGAGGAGGCGGGGCATGGTCATTTCCATCTCACTCGTGGTGTTCCTGTTGATCATCGCGATCATCTTCATGCGCAACGGCGGCCTGAAAATCTCGCACGCCATCGTCTGCGCCCTGCTCGGCTTCCTCATCGCAGGCACGCGGATGGCACCCACGATCCACGACGGCATCGCCTCCACCGCCGAGATCGTGAGCGGGCTGAGACCCTGAGCCGCCCGCCGCGCGGGGCTCCCGGTCCCTCCCGCCGGCTCCACGCGATGCGGGCCGCACACGACCGCCCGCCGCGTCCACCCGCCGCGGGCGGTAACGTCGTCTCCAGGTCCCCGTCCGATTTCCGGCGACCCGGAGCGCCGTCGTGCCGCTCCCCGTCGCGTGTCTGGAGCACTCCGTCATGTCGTTCCCGCCCTCCGGCCGTCACTCCGGCGCCGCGCACCACGAGTACTGCAACAGTGCCCTGTGCTGCCGGTGCCAGACACGGACCTGGTCCACGCACGTGGCCGGGGAGCGGCTCTGCGGCCCCTGCAGCTCCTGCTGCCGCGAGTGCGGACGGGCCCCGGCGCCCCACCTGGACGGCCTCGACCAAGGACTCTGCGCCGACTGCCGGGGCATGTGCGGGCGCTGCAACAACCCGAAGCGGCCGGACGGCTCCTGCGGCTGTGAGGCATGGCACCGCTTTGCCGGAAAGGACCCTTTCGGGTACGTACTGAACGCCCTGCCGCAACCGCTCGTGCAGGGACTCGGCCGCAGGCTCCCGGCCGAAATCCTCGACATGATCCGCCAGGAGCTCGGACGGGGGAGGACCGCCTTCCAGCTCCGGGAGCGGGTCGAGCGCCGCTGGAACCTCCGCTGGGCACACGCCCTGCACGAGACGGACGAGGACGGCAACCGCCGCTGGACCCCGCAGGACATCGCGGAAGCCCTGCTGACGCGGGGCCGCTGCCCCGATCCCGACTGCGAGGACGGCTACCTCATCACCACGGACCTGCCCTGCGGACGCTGCCGGCAGCCCACGTACCGCTTCGTGCCGTCCGTCTCCGAGCGGCGGGCGACCACCGACCACGCCCAGCACACCGCCGCCGAGATCCGGCGCGGCCTGCTGGAGAACCGCACCCGCACCCGGCGCGCCCCGCGCGGCTGATCCCGGCGGTCGCCCGGGCCGGGCCCCACGTGTGCCCTCTACGCAGCCCGGGACGGGTGGAGACCCGCGTACACGCCGCCGCGGCGCATCAGCTCCTCGTGTGTGCCGATCTCCGCTATCCGGCCGCCCTCCATCGCCACGATCCGGTCGGCGGCCCTGATCGTGGACAGCCGGTGGGCCACCACGAAGACCGTCCGCCCCCGCACCAGCCGGGCCAGGGCCTCCTGCACCAGCGCCTCGGAGCGGGTGTCCAGCGCCGAGGTCGCCTCGTCGAGGATCAGCACCTTCGGGTCGCGGATCAGCGCGCGGGCGATGGCCAGGCGCTGCTTCTGGCCACCGGACAGCCGGGCCCCCCGCTCGCCGACCACGGTGCGGATGCCGTCCGGAAGGGCCTCCACGAACTCCAGCGCGTTCGCGTCGCGCAGCGCCCGGCGGAGCGTTCCCTCGTCGGTGTCGCCGAGACCGTAGGTGACGTTCTCCTCCACCGTGCCCTCGAACAGGATCGACTCCTGGGGGACGACGGAGAGGAACCGCCGGTACGTCCGCAGGTCCAGCGACGCCATGTCCCTGCCGTCGAGCAGAATCCGCCCGGAGGCCGGCCGGATGAACCCGATCAGCAGGTTGAGGACCGTCGACTTGCCCGCCCCCGACGCACCGACCAGGGCGACCGTCTCGCCCGGCCGGGCGGAGAGGGTGAAGTCCTTCACCGCGTCGCCGGAGGCCCCGTCGTAGGAGAACCCGGCACTCTCGAAGTCGATGTGCCCCTCGACGCGCTCCACCCGCTCCTTGCCCGCGTTGATCTCCAGGTCCGGCGCCTGGAGTACCTCGCCCGCCGAACGGACCGACTCCAGCCCCTGGCTGATCACCGGCGCCAGGCTCAACAGCGTGGACACCGAGCCGGTGAGCGTGGTGAAGAAGGCGCTCAGCATCACCACGTCGCCCGCGGTGATCGCCAGCCAGCCGTGGTACGCGACCAGCGCGGAACCGGCGAGGCAGCCGACACCGAGCGAGTTGAGCAGGATCCAGGCCATCGCGCCGAACCGCCCGTTGAGCACGTCGAGGCGCAGCCCCGCCGTCAGCACCTGGCTCAGCGGACCGTCCACCCGGCCGAGCGCGGCCTTCTCCAGGCCGTGCGCCCGGGTGATGGGGATCAGGCTCGTCATCTCGCTGACCCGGGCCGAGAGTTGCTCGACCTCCTGGCGGAACGACTCGTTCTGGGTGCGCAGCCGGGTACGCAGCTTCATGACGAGGAATGCGGCGGCGGGTACGACCACGAGGAACACCGGGAGGAAGGACGGCACCCGGACGGCTATCACGGCGAGGCCGCCGATCAGGGTGACGATCCCCGCGAGCCCCATGTCCGCGCTCTGCTGGACCATGTGCTCGACCAGTTCGACGTCCCGGACCACCTTGGCCTGCAGAACACCGGCGCTGGTCCGCGCGTGGTAACCGATGGAGAGCTGCTGCATGCGCCGGCAGAGCGCCTGCCGCAGGGACGTGCCCATCCGCCGCACACTGCCGTTGAGGCAGCGTACGTACAGCAGATGCATGGGGTAGTTGAGGACGAGGACGAACAGCAGCGCACCCGCGTTGAGCCACAACTCCCTTTCGGGGCTGTGCCGGACGACGACATCGATGATGTTGGCGGTGATCAGGGGGAGAAGCCAGATCGGGCTGTGCTTGACGACGAACGCCGCCACGGCGAGCAACAGCCGGGCCCGGTCCGGGCGGAGCAGGTAGCCGAGGGTGCGGATGGGATGTTCGCCCCGGTAGCGGTGGTCGAGGGCGGAGAGCCGCGGAGGAAGGGAAAGCGTGTGCTGCATCCGGCCAGCCAAGCCGCCCGCCCTCGGCCACCGCAAGACCCCATCCGCATCGTGGGCGCGCGCTCAGGCGAGAACCCGCTGGTCACGGGTGGAGTGCCGGGGCCTTCCGGTGGGCCCGACTACTCCTCGCACGCCTCGCTCCAGAACGCGAACACCTCGTCCGTATTGGCGTCTTCCACGTGGAAGTCCGCCAACTCGCCGTCCACCCGTGGCCAGAGAGCCTTGAGATCCTCGCCGTTCACCACCATCCCGAACCAGCTCCGCTCGACCTCGGCCGCATGCCGTACGAGGCCCAGGAGGGACAGGCCGAGGTCGGCACCGCCCTGCGCTGCGGCTGATCCGCTGTCAGCCCCCGGCATTTCATGGCGAGGGTCGCGCGCTGGTGATCGAGGAACGCGGTCAGGGAGGCGCGGTCGCCCGCGGTCGTGGACGACGGTATGCGCGAGTCGTCGGTCGTCCGACGATGATCGCTGGGGCGCCGCCGACGAGCCCGACGGGAGCGCGATGGGGGCAGGGGGGTGTGCCATGGCGGAGTCACGGGTTCCCGGCCGGCCTCCCACCGGGTGGTGAGGCCGGTGACGGCGCATCCGCGTCGTCCGTCGTCACCCGGGTCCCCGGGTGGAAGCGGGAGCAGAGGTACGCGATCACGAGCGCCCCGGCCATCCCGTAGAAGACCCACTGGTTGGCCTCCGCGAAGTCCACCCGGATCGCGTGCATCGAGTCCCGCATGATCTCGGCCGCCCGGCCGTCCCCGGTGGGCTGCCGCGCGTCCGAGTTCCCGGTGACGGACTCCGCGATGCTCTGCGCCGCGTCGTGGGCCGTGCCGCTCGGTACCCCCGCGTCTCGCAGGGTCTCGCCGACCCGGCTCACCGTCACATGCGTCAGTACGGTGCCGAAGACGGCGAGGCCGATGCTCGCAGCGAAGTTGCGGATGGTCTGCGTGACCCCGGTGACCTCCCCGTACGAGGCTCCGATCGAGCGGTTCACCGCGTCGGTGGAGGCGGGAGCGAGCAGCAGGCCGATCCCGGCGCCGGCGATGGCGGCGTAGAGCCACTGGTCGTGCATGGAGAGCTTGGTGAGGTTGGCGGCCCAGAGGGCGAAGCCGACGGCGCCGACGACGGTGCCGAGTCTGATCGCCGGGCGGGCGCCCCGTTTGTCGAGGATGCGACCGCCCCACTGCGAGGCGAGGGCGAACCCGATGAAGAAGTACAGCAGGTAGAGCGCGGCCTGGTTCGGGGACGCGCTCAGGGACACCTGGGCGTAGACCGACGCGAAGAAGAACACGGGTACGAAGGCGAGCATGGCGAAGAAGAGCACGGCCATGTCGACGCTGAACGCCCGGTCGCGGAAGACCTGGAATTTGACGAGCGGGTGAGCGGCCCGGAGTTCGAAGCGGCAGAAGACGGCCAGCACCACCAGGCCGGCCACGATGCACGCCCAGGTCGCGGGGGAGTCCCAGCCCCAGGTGGCCGACTGCTGGAGCCCCAGCACGGTCAGCCCCATGCCGAGGGCCATCAGTACGGCGCCCGGCACGTCCAGAGGTTCGCGGCGGGAGCGGTCCGGGATGTGGGCCAGCAGGGTCAGGACGATCGCGATCACCGCGACCGGCACGTTGACCCAGAAGATGGCCCGCCACGTCCACCCGGTCAGCCAGCCGCCCAGCAGCGGCCCGACCGCGGTGAGGGCACCGGACACACCGAAGAAGAGGGCGAGCGCCCGCCCCCGGCGTTCCACCGGGAACACGGCGATCACGACGGCGAGCGCGGCCGGGAACATGAACGCCGCGCCGACACCCTGCACCGCGCGGAACCCGATCAGCCACGCCTGCGCGAAGTCGCCGGAGGGCACCGCGCCGCACAGCGCGGAGGCGATGACGAAGATCAGCGTTCCGCAGAGCATGACTCTGCGATGCCCGTAGAGATCCGAGAGCCGGCCGCCGAGCGCGAAGAACGCCGCCAGCGTCAGCAGATAGGCATTGACCACCCACTGCATCTGCGAGGAGGTGAGGCCCAGTTCACGGACGATGTCGGGTGCGGCGATGGCCACGATTGTCTGGTCGATGAAGGTCATCGACACGGCGAACAGCATCGCCGCGAGGGCGAGTGACTGGTTCGGCGGCGCGCTCGCCGACGTCCCTCCGGACCCCCGTGGACCTTCCGCACCGCTGGTCGTGTCACCCATGCGACCCATGGTCGCTTCAGGGGCACCAGCCCGCACTCCGGGCGTCAGGCGCGACGGCAGAGCAGGAAGAGGTGCGGCTCGGCCGTCGCCTGCGGATGCGCGGGCGTGAACAGCGAGCTGCGCCCGGACACGACCGTGAAACCGGCGTCCGTCACCAGCGCGGTGAAGGCGGGCCCGTCGAAGCTGGTCACCCGCACCGGGCGGCCCATGAAGAGACCGTCCACGCCCTCCACGTCCAGCGGGACCGTCGCCACGGCCAGCAGCCCGCCGGGCCGCAGTGCCCGGGCGATCCTGGCCAGCAGCACGGCCTGTTCGCCGCGGGTCATCTGGAGAAGCGAGAAGTAGACGCAGGCAGCGTCGAAGGACTCCTCGGCCAGCGGGAGTTCGCGGATGTCGGCGCGCACGAAGGACGCCCCGGGGACCTGCCGGGCCGCCAGCTCCACCATGACCGGGGAGACGTCGACCCCGTGCACCTCGTGACCGGCGGCCACCAGCACCTCGGCCGTCGGGCGGCCGGTCCCGCAGCCGACGTCCAGTACCCGGCTGCGCGGAGCGAGATGCCCGGTCAGCTCCCGCAGGGAGTCCCGGTGTGCCGGCGAGCCGGAGAAGGCCTGCTCGTACTGGGTGCCCAGCGCGTCGAACACCGCAGCCGCCGAGGTACCGCTCACGTCGTCCATGGGTGCGTTCCTTCCGAGGGCCGGCCGGGTCACCCCGGATCGTGCCACCCGGCGCGCCCGCCGACAACGGGGCGCGGCCCGCGGGCGGTCACCGTACGGACGACCGCGTCCCCGGCCTCCGCGTGTGCGGGGACCGGGGACGCGTACGCCGTGCGGGGATCAGGCTCCGGATGCGTCCAGCATGGCCGGACGCTCCACCACCTTGATCCGCTCGCGGCCCTGCTCGGCACCGAGCGCCTTCTCGTGCGCGTCCAGGCGGTGCCAGCCCTCCCACGTGGTGTAGCGGACCCCGCGGCCCTCCAGGTGGGCCACGACCGCGTCGGGCTCGGGCTGCGCCGGGGCGGGCAGACGGCCCTCGGCCCGGTCCTCCAGCAGGCACTCGACGGTCTCGTTGGCGTCACCCTTGGTGTGGCCGATGAGACCGATCGGACCACGCTTGATCCAGCCGGTGACGTACACCGACGTCATGTGCTCCGAGCCGGCGAGCACGCGCCCGGCGGCGTGCGGGACCGTGCCGGAGGCGGGGTCCCACGGGAGCTTCGGGAGCTCGTCGGAGTAGTAGCCGACCGCGCGGTACACGCTCTGCACGTCCCAGTCGGTGAAGTTGCCGGTGGAGCGCACGTTGCCCGTGCCGTCCAGCTCCGTGCGCTCGGTACGCAGACCCACGACGGAACCGTCCTCGCCGAGTACCTCGACCGGCGACTCGAAGAAGTGGAGGAACAGCTTGTGCGGGCGGTCGCCGACATCGCGGATGGCCCAGTTCTCCAGCGTCTGGGCGACCATGTTGGCCTGCTTGTTGCCCCGGCGGGTCTCGATGGAGCCCTCGTCGTAGTCGATGTCCTCGGGGTTGACGATGACCTCGATGTTCGGCGAGTGGTCCAGCTCGCGCAGCTCCATGGGGCTGAACTTCGCCTGGGCGGGACCGCGGCGCCCGAAGACGTGCACCTCCAGCGCCTTGTTGGCCTTGAGGCCCTCGTAGACGTTGGCCGGGATCTCCGTGGGGAGCAGCTCGTCGGCGGTCTTGGCGAGTACGCGCGCCACGTCCAGGGCCACGTTGCCCACGCCGAGCACGGCGACCTTCTCGGCCGTCAGCGGCCAGGTGCGCGGGACCTCGGGGTGACCGTCGTACCAGGAGACGAAGTCGGCGGCACCGTAGGAGCCGTCGAGTTCTATCCCGGGGATGTCGAGCGCGCGGTCGGCCTCGGCGCCGGTCGAGAAGATCACCGCGTCGTAGAAGGAGCGGAGCTCGTCCAGACCGATGTCGTTCGGGTAGTCGACGTTGCCGAAGAGCCGGATCTGCGGCTTGTCCAGCACCTGGTGCAGCGCGGTGACGATGCCCTTGATCCGGGGGTGGTCGGGGGCCACGCCGTAGCGGATCAGACCGAAGGGTGCGGGCATGCGCTCGAACAGGTCGATCGAGACACCCGGGTCCTTGGCGGCTTCGGATTTCAGCAGCGCGTCGGCCGCATAGATTCCGGCGGGACCGGCTCCGACAATGGCGACGCGGACGGGGCGTGTCATGGGGCTGTAGTTCCTTCGTTCCTCGGGGCGGGCGAACGCGGGCAGGGTGCCGTCAAGGTAAGGCTTGACTTACTACACCCCCCTACACGCTATGTCCTCCGCTTCCCGGCCCTGTGACCGGGGTCGCCGGGAGGTGCGGCCGAGACGTGGACGGCCCCGATCCGGAGGGCAGCCGGCATGTACGTGAAAATGGTTTCAGTACTTTTCCGCAAGGGATTGCGGGTGGCCTGGGCGGCTGCTTGACTCGCTCCCGTCCCGCACGAGCCGCGACGGGGGGAGCCCCATGAGCACGGAGAACGACGTACTGGTCCTGGGAGGAGCGGGCGTCGACACGGTCGTGTACGTGCCCGAGCTGCCGCTCCCGTACGCCGACAGCTACATGATCCGCCCCGGCATCACCGCGCGCGCCGGGCAGACCGGCGACTTCGTCTCCCTCGGACTCGCCTCCCTCGGCCTGCGCACCCATCACATCGACCTGATCGGCGACGACCACGAAGGCGACCTGGTACGCGCGTTCCACCGGGACCGGTCCCTCCCCCTCACCGAGGTCCCGCAGCCCCTCGGCACCAAACGTGCGGTGAACCTCGTCGGCCCGGACGGCCGGCGGCTCTCCCTGTACGACGACAGCCGCGCGGCCGGGAGCGACCGGCTGCCGGAGGCCACCGTGCGGGCTCTGGCGGAGAAGAGCCGCCACGCGCACGTCTCGATCACCCACCCGTGCGCCTTCACCCTCCCGCTCCTGCGCGAGGCGGGCCTGACACTCTCCACCGACCTGCACAACTGGGACGGCGTCAACCCGTACCACGAGGCCTTCGCGTTCGAGGCGGACCTCGTGTTCCTCTCCGCCACCGCCCTGGCCGACCCCGCGGCGACCCTGCGCAGGATCGCCGAGCACGGCAGGGCCCGCGTAGCCGTCGCCACCGACGGAGCCGCCGGTGCCCACCTGCTCGTCGACGGCGAGCTGACGCATGTCCCGGCGATCGCCCCGCCCGAACCGGTCGTCGACTCCAACGGCGCCGGCGACGCGTTCGTGGCCGGTTTCCTGCTCGGCCGGCTGACCGGCGAGGAACCCGCACGGTGCGCCCTCTTCGGCGCCGTCGCCGGGGCCTACGCCTGCACCGTGGAGGCGACCCGGGTCGACGCCATCGGCCGTGAGCTGCTGCTCGCCCGGGTAGCGGAGTGGGAAGCGGGCGCCGGGAAGGCGCCCGGCGCCACGACGGGGGCGGCGCGCGTCTGAAACCGGCGCGGCGCTCGGCGTGCGTGCGGTCCGGACGGGGACCACCATCGAGTCAGGTGTCCGCCCCGGGCCGTACGCCCGTATACCCGCGCCGGCGGACCCCGGAAGGCGGTCCCCGTGCCGGAAACACCCCGTGCCCCCTGCCGCGTCACGCTCACCGAGGACGGGCCGCTGCTGCTGGAAGGGCCCGTGGAGGTGACCCTGCCGGACGGCGCCACCGTGGTGTCGGACCGGTTCGTGGTCGCCCTGTGCGTGTGCCGCAAGAGCCGTATCCACCCCTGGTGCGACACCAGCCACCGGCGCCGGGTGAAGGGCGAGGAGGGTGCGGGCGAAAGAGGGAAGGGCCGAGGCTGACGGAGGCAGGCGGTGTCCTGCGCGCTGACGTTGGCGGCCGCGCAGATCGTCAGGCATCCGGCAGGGTGGGCGGGGTCGGGATAGATGGCCGCCGCCTCGCGCAGGATGCGGGCGAACGCGGCGTGCGCGGTGGGTTCCTCTTCGAGGGCGACCCCCATTAAGGCACCCACGGGCGAGCTCCCACAGCTGTGCACCGCTTCCTCGAACAGGGACTTCTTGTCCCCGAAGGCCGCGTACAGGCTGCCGGGCCTGATGCCCATCGCCTCGGTCGGCTCGCCGACGGAGGTGGCCGCATAGCCGCGTTCCCAGAAGAGGCGGGTGGCCACGGCGAGTGCCGCGGCCCGGTCGAAGGTCCTCGGCCGTCCTCGTTTCGCGCGCGTCTCAGTCACGCCTTTCCTCGCTTCCGACGACGCACGCTGGGTGACCGGGCGGGTGATCGACGCGACGGGCGGCTCCGGGCTGTGAGCCGCGCCCTCGGGCGGGAGTACCCTGCGGTGCTGTGCCGCCCGAGGGCCGGAGGGGGCACCGACGGAACACACCCGAGGGCCCGATGTGCCGGTTCCCCGGCCCGCAGACCTCATACGACACGGCCTCCGGCCGGGGAACCGGCGCGTACGGCCCGCACGACCACCAGCTCCTCGCAGTCCGCTTCCCGCCCCAGCAGGCCCCGGTCGCGCAGCCACGTCCTCCGCGAGCGCAGGACCGGCCCCAGCGGAACGCGGGCCCGCTCGCGCACCTCGGCGGGCAGCCCCGCCCGCTCCAGGCGCGCCACGGTCAGGTCCGGGTCGCAGAGCACCGAGTGGACCATCAGCAGCACCCCGCCCGGCCGCAGCGCCTCCCGGGCCCCGTCGCAGACGCGGTCCAGGACGACCCGCCCGTCCAGGCCGGCGTCCCAGGCCCTCGCACGACCGTGCCCGGGGAGCTCGGGCGCCGGTGAGGGTACGTAGGGCGGATTGCACAGCACCAGGTCGTAGGTATGGCCCCGGACGGCGGCGGTCAGATCGCTGCGCCGCACGTCGACGCGGTGGCGATGGAGCCGGGCGTTGGCCCGGGCGGTCAGTACGGCCCGACGGGACAGGTCGACCGCCGTGACCGCCCCGCCGAGCTGGGCGGCACGGATCGCCAGAGCCCCGCTCCCCGTACCGAGATCGAGCACCCTCGTACCCGGCGCGAGGGCCTCGCGTTCGAGCGCCCGCATCAGCAGGCGGGTGTCGTGCTGCGGCGCGTAGACACCGGGCAGGGTGAGGACGAACGGCGCGGGCGATGCCACATCGGTGGCCATCGGGACTCCCTCGGACGTAAGGATGAGCGGTCTGTCCCAGGTTGGGGCGGAATCGCCCCGGTCACCACTCGGCGCTGTCGGCGCCGACTTCCCGCGGGAGACCGCTCTCAGCGGGCGGGTACCTCGCGCCAGCCCGCCAGCAGCCGTTCCCCGAGCCGTTCCTCCAGGAAGCCGGTGGCGGTGATGCCGAACGCGACGTCGGCCGCCAGCTCCGGCTCGTCCGCGAGCAGCCCCGCGACGACCTCGCGTCTGACCACCTGCTCGTGCACGGCGTCCGCCTCGACGTGCTCGGTGTAGAAGAACTCGGCGGCGGTACCCGCCCCGACGCGCCGCATCGCCTGAGCGAGGCGACGCGAGGCGGGTGACGAGGTGATCTCCACCGCCGCGAAATGACCCACCAGAGCGCCCCGCAAACGCCGGTGCAGGCCGAACAGCGACATCAGATTGACCAGGGCGAGCATCTCGGCGTGGCCCTCGTCCAGATAGTGGCCGTAGGCGGTCTCCAGCCCCAGGTCCGCCATCAGGTCCGCGAAGAGACGCGCGTGCACGCGCTCCGCGCGCCCGGCGCCGAACTCGTCGTACTCGACCGCCGCCATTCCCGCCTTGGCCCGTCCACCGAGTCGCGGCAGCACCCAGGCGTGCGGGTCGGCCTCCTTCAGGTGGTACAGCGACCGCTGGACGGCGTACTCGCGGACGTGCCGCAGCTCCCCGTGGTCCTTGAGGAAGTCCGACACCCCCTGGCCGTGCACCGGTTCCACCAGGAGCCCGGCCAGGGCGTCCTCCAGGGACCCGGCGCCCGTGGCGTCGCGGCGCAGCGCGGTCAGGAAGGAGTCCTCGGCGCCCCTCCGCACGGCCAGCAGATCCGGGTCCCACTCCAGATCCGGGTCCACCCCCGCGAACCCCCGGTAGTGCAGCTCGTAGCACGCGTACAGCGCCAAGTGGAGATCCTCGCCGTACGGATCGGCCGCACGGGCGTCCCCGGGCTGCGGCAGACCGCCCGCACCCCGCAGACGAGCCAGTACGGCTTCCGACAACGGCCCCCGGGCGCAGGGAAGTTCCGGTGAACGGTGCGCTCCGCCCTCGTACGCGTCCATCGTCAGCCCCGGGGGAGCAGGGACCCGAGGGGCCCCAGGTCCAGGTTGAGGTCCTCGGGACGTACGCCGTGCTGCTCGCAGAGCTCGGTCATCCGCTGGTCGAGCATCATCAGGGTGGCCCCGATCTCGTCGGCCTGCTCGTCGGTGAGATCGCCCTGGTCGACCCGGCGGATCGCCTGCCGTTCCATGAGCTGACGCAGCAACTCCACCACGGTGAGGACGAGCGTGACGAGGTCACGTCCCATCCGCTCGCGATCGAGGTCGAGCCGGGCCCCGGTCACAGCGGTCCTCCGTCGGCCCAGGGCGCGGGCACGCGTTCGCTGACCGAGGACAGCAACGCGTGCAGCGACAGCCGTACCAGCGGAACGTCCGCGATGGCGATCACCAGATCCCCGCTGATGACCACTCCGGTCGCGAGCACACGGTCGAGCAGATCGACCAGCGGCACCCCGATCGGGCCACTCAGCGGCTCGGCCGAATCCCACGGCACCACCTCGCGGTTCATCCCTCCACCTCGCCCACGAACGAGTACGGCACCCAGGGACCCGACAGCGCGACCTCCACGTCGCCCGGCTCCCGCAGTGAATCCGCCAGCCGGTGCAACTCGGCCGACCTGGCCTCCGCCACCAGATAGGTGGCGTTGAGGACCTGCACGCCCTGGCCGTCGCCGGAGGCGGCGGCATGCAGCCGCAGGCGGCGGGCATCCACCGCGACCCCGCGGAACGCCTCGTCCACCGCGTCCGCCCTGAGTCCCGCTTCGACGTGACGGCGCTGCCGGCTCTCCTGGATGTCGCGGCGCCGGTTCAGATAGGCGAGCCCCGAACCCGCGGCGGGCCTGGCCCGATCCGGTGGCGCGGCCGCCGATTCCTCCCGGCTCGCGGTGTCTCGGGCCGCCGCGGGGGACAGGAACACCTTGACACCCCACTCCGCGTGGTGGGCGACCCGGTCGAGAGCGCGGTCGAACCGTGCCGCCTGCGACGCGAGCGCCGCCCGGGCGCTCCCGTCACCGTGGTAGAGCGTGGCCATGGGGAGCGGCACGGTGGGCGCGCAACCGGCGACGGCGGTGACCACACCATGGTGCGCCCGCGCGTAGCGCTCCAGCTCCTCCTGGTCGGCCAGCCGTTCCTGCCACACCTCGTCGGTGAAGTCGTCCGCCCGCACGGTCTGCACGACGGCCGAGAGACGTGATCCGAGCGGCAGCGCGCGTACGGGCTCCTCGCCGGTGAGGCCGGGCAACCCGCCGAGGGAGACGGGGGCGAGGTCCCGGCACACGGCGAAGATGTAGAGGGCGCCGCTCCCGGGGCCGGAGCCGCTTCGAAGGGTACGGGTCATGTGCGTGCGCGCTCCCTGGATCTCTTCCGTTCGTCGGCGTCGGCAGGGGACTCCAACGCCTTGATGCGTGCGCGTAGTTCGCGGTTCTCCTCCTGGATGGCGCTGCGCGACGCGCGTGAACTGAGCGCGGGATCGGTCTCCCACCAGTCGATTCCGGCCTTCTTGGCCGTGTCCACCGAGGCCACGAAGAGCCGGAGCCGGATGGTGAGCAGCTCGATGTCCAGGAGATCGATCTTGATGTCTCCCGCGATGACGATTCCCTTGTCGAGCACCCGTTCCAGGATGTCGGCGAGGTTGGTCGTCTGCGGACCGGGAATGGTGTCGCCGGTCTGCCGGTACGTCATGTCCGTCACCGCCGCCCACCCCCTCTCCGCTTCCGGGGACGAGGTGCTTCTTCCTCTTCTTCCTCTTCTTCCTCGTCGTCTTCCTCGTCCTCGCCGTCTACGTCGTCGTCCTCCTCTTCGTCCTCGTCCTCGTCCTCGCCGTCTTCCTCTTCGTCTTCGTACTCGTCGTCGTCCGCCCCCTCCTCGTCTTCGTCTTCGGCCTCTTCGTCCTCGAAGTCGCCGTCCTCTTCAGCCTCGTCGTCCTCGTACTCGTCCTCCTGACCGTCCTGCTCTTCCTGCTCTTCCTCCTCCGCCACGGCGTCCTCGTGGGAGACCACGACCTCTCCGTCACGGATCTCGCCGCGCCAGCCCTCGGGAGGCTCGGCGCTGAGGGTGACGTAGCGCTGGAAGTGCTTGAAGTCCAGGCGGATGCGACGCCCCTGGACGCGCCAGAGGTTGCCCGTCTTCTCGAAGAAACCCGCCGGGTAGTACTCGACGACCAGGACGATCCTGGTCAGGGAGGGCGCCAGCTCGTGGAAGCTGACGGCACCGCGCGTGCTGCCCTTGGCTCCCTCGGAGGTCCACACGATTCGTTCGTCGGGAATCTGTTCCTGCACGGTGGCCTTGAAGCCGCGGGACGAAGGACCGATCTTCACCTTCCAGTCGCTCTCCATCTCGTCGCCCATGGAGACGCTCTGGACACCCTTGGTGAAGCTGCTGAACTGGTCGTACTGCGTCCAGTGGTCGTACGCCTCGCGCAACGGCACGCCCACATCGAGTACTTCGATGATGTTCATCGACTTTCCGCCCGACTTGCTCTTCCCGCCGCCTTTTCCACCGCCTCCGTCCCCGCCGCCTCCGCCGAAGGCTTCCTTCGCCTTGCCCACGACGTTGTCCTTCACTCCCTTGGCCTTCTCGGAGACGAAGGCCTTCAGCGGTGACTCCCCTTGCAGGACACGCGCGCCGATGGCGGGCAGGGACCCGCCGTTCTTTGCGACATCGGTGAGCTGACTGGTGACGTCCGTGAGCTTCTCCCCGGCCTTCCCGGCCAGTCGCTCCACCTGACCGGAGAGGTAGCCCGAAAGCTCCTCGCGCAGCCGCTCGACACCTGACAGCTGGTCCTCGGGACCGTCTTTCTCGTTGCTGGCCATGACTCGCTACCTCCGCCGATCGGCGCGCTTGGAAGCCGTCCGCTTGGACGACGACGTCTTCTTGGCTGCCGCGGTCTTCTTGGCGGGGGCCTTCTTCGCGGCCGTCTTGCCCGCGGTCTTCTTGGCGGGAGCCTTCTTGGCTGCGGTCTTTTTGGCGGGAGCAGACCTCTTGGCGGGTGCCGACTTCTTCGCCGCCTTCTTCGCGGGAGCGGTCTTCTTGGCCGGAGGCGCCTTCTTCGCCGCCTTCTTGGCGGGCGCCGACTGCTTGGGCTCGGCCTTCTTGGCCGGGGCCTTCTTCGCCGCCGCCTTCTTCGCGGGGGCCTTCTTGGCGGCACCATGCGAGGGGGGCGCGTCTGAGCGCTTACGGGAGCGGGGGCGCGGGGTCGGCTCCTCCTCGGGCTCGTCCTCCTCTTCCTCAGGCTCCTCTTCTTCGTCCTCGGGCTCGTCCTCTTCTTCGTCGTCGGGCTCTTCCTCGGGCTCCTCTTCTTCGTCCTCGGGCTCGTCCTCTTCTTCGTCGTCGGGCTCTTCCTCGTCCTCGGGCTCCTCCTCTTCGTCGTCGGGCTCTTCCTCGTCCTCGGGCTCCTCCTCTTCGTCGTCGGGCTCTTCCTCGGGCTCCTCCTCTTCTTCCTCCTCGCCCTCGTACTCCTCGTCCTCGTCCCCGCCTTCGATCTCCTCGGCCGGGCGCCCTCGTTCGCCGAGGCGGGCCGTGCGCTCGCCGATCGCCTCGGCCAGCGAGACCATCCCGCGGTTGGCGGCCGCCGAGACCGCCTCACGGCCCGCTTCGAGCACCTCACCGCGCAACTGCTCCTGCAGTTCGGCGATCTGCGGCACGTCGCTCAGCCGCCTCATTCCCTCGGCCGCGAGCTGCTTGGGTTCGAGGCCGAACCGCCGTCCCGCCAGGTAGGTCGCGACCGTGATCGCGAGCCTGCCCTTCTTCGTCCGTCCCAGTACGTATCCGCCCACCACCGCGGCAGCGAGCGTCACCTTGGCCGTGTCGTCCATGGTTCAGTCACCTTCGATCGTCCGGTTCGCCGCCACGCCTTCGGCGTGGAGCCGGTCGAGCAGCAGTTCCTCTTGACGCTCGAACTCCTCGATGTCGATGTGGCCGTCCTCCAGTTCTCGGCTGAGCGCCGCCAACTGGGCCCTGAGGACGGTGGGGTCGTTCAGTTCGCGCTCCGCGGCGCCGTGCACCTTGTCCGCCACCCACACCACGCCGCGCACGGGGGCGAGGGGGAGCAGGAGAATCCCGGTGATCAGCCCCATGCCGCACCTGTCCGGGCCGGAGCGGGCGAGGTGGTGCCGGTCGCGAAGCTGTAGCAGGGCAGCGGGCCGACGACTCTGAGGTCGACGTGGTCGGGGCGTGCGTCGGCAAGGCGTCGTGCCGAGTCACGGAACTCGCTCTCCCGGGCCCGGTCGACCAGGAACGACACGTTGAGCGCACAGTCGCGCACCTCGGGCCCCTTGGACACCGCGTGGGCCATGGAAGTGAGCTCGGCCAGGATCTCCTCCCCTGCCTCGGCCGCCCTGCGCGCCAGCGCCTTCGCCACGGCCTCACCCAGTCGAACGGAAGCCTCGTAGCCCGGCGTCCGGCGGGCGTCCTGCCGGAGCCGGCGTACCTGCGGCTCGTCGGCGACCACCGCGGCGAGCGAGTCCTGCGCGGGGAACACCTTGACGTTGATCTCCACACGTCCGGCCAACTGCTCCAGGGCCTCCAGGCAGGCCTTCTCGGTGGCGGCCAGTTGCTGGAGTACGGTCTGCTCGCCCGTCGCCACCATGCCGAAGCGCATGGGCAGTACGGAGTCGACCTCCGCGAGCCTGACCAGCAGTTCCTGGTGCGCCATGAGGTCCCGTCGGCGGGCGCGCAGCCGTGCGGGCGCCTCGCTGACCACGGCACGCACCGCTCCCCGTCCGATGGCCGTGAGGCGCGCGGGGGGAGTGCCGACACCGCTCAGTCCGGTCGGCACCGCCGTGGTGTGGCGGACGATGCCGTAGACGTACACGCCCTGCGTCGGCATGGCTCAGGCCTCCACGGGACGACGGCGGCGGGCGCTGCCGGAACGCTCGGGGGCCCGCCGCTTCCTGGGGCGTGCGGATTCCTCCGCCTCGTCGGTTCCGTCCTCCGGGTCGGCGTCGCGGTCGTCCGCGCCCACGGCCTTGCGCACGGTGTCCCCGACTGTCGACGCCGCCTTGCGCACCTTGCGCTTGCCGATCGACTTGGCCGCGCTCCCGCCGAGCAGCTCGGGGATCGTGGTGCTGCCGGAATCCCGCTCCAGGTCGAGCCGGTTGCACGCCTCCGCGAACCGCAGATACGTGTCCACACTCGCCACGACGATGCGGGCGTCGATCTTCAGGATCTCGATCCCGACCAAGGACACCCGGATGAAGACGTCGATCACCATGCCGCGGTCGAGGATCAGTTCCAGAACGTCGTAGAGGGTGCCGGAACGTGGCGGGCACGTGACTTCGTCGGAGTAGGAGGTCGTGGCCATGGGGGTCCTTCCGGTTCTGGGGCCGCCGCGTCAATCGTCGGCGGAACCCCGTCGGTAGCGGCGCACTCGGCGGTACTCCACGAGTTCGCCCTCCTGGTCCAGCCGTACCTCGTAGGAGGCGAGCAGGCTCGTGGTGTCAGGAATGCGGGGCACCTCAAGGACATCGACGACGACGCACCAGCCGTCGTCGTCGGCGCGCCGGACGGCGGAGACACCCTCCAGCGGATGCGCGATCAGGCCCTCCAGGCTCTGGCAGGCAGCCTGGGCCGCTCCCTGGGGACCACCGTCCGACGAGCTCTTGCGGACGGCGGACGAGGGATGAGCGGCCCGCTTACGACGTGTCTCTGCCATGGTTCCCAGTCTGGGCGCCACCGCGTTCGGTGCATCTTGGGCGGAGCCATTGGCGCATACCCGCTGGTCGACCGGACGGGGGGTGGTCCTGTCCCGGGGGCCCGATGGGGGAGTGGCGCGCATACTGGAACCACTAGCGGACGGAGGACGCCATGATCGTTCTCGGTGTGATCCTGCTGGTGATCGGTCTGATCACCGGGCTTTCGATTCTCTGGACCATCGGCATCGTGCTGCTGGTCGTCGGGGCGGTGCTGCTCCTGCTCGGTGCCACCGGGCGTGGGGTGGGTGGCAGGCGGCACTACTGGTAGACGTGGCATCCGCTGCGCACGCGGACAGCCCTTGGTCTCCGTCGGCTTCCGGCCGGCCTCCGGCGGGCGGGGCAGGACTCATCCACCACGGTCCGCAAGGCTGTTGACCCATGTACCAGAGGGTGACACCCACCCCCACGAGGGCCGGGTGTCACCCTTTCTGTGCGCCGATACCGCACACTCCGGTCCAAAGTTCCTGCAATATGACAAAGCGTGCATACGGTATTAGATTCCCGTCACAATGAACGTGTGTCAGATCGACCGGAGCGCAGCCTCCCCGCACGGACCGGGAGAGGCACCTCGCGGAGGGGAAACATGACCAACGCCGAGGCCGGTTCCGACACTCCCGCCGAGGCGTCGTCGCCCGCGGCCAAGCTGACCCTGCTCACCCTCACGACGATGGTCGTCGGCTCCATGGTCGGCGCCGGCGTCTTCTCGCTGCCCCGGCGCTTCGCGGCGGAGACCGGTGTCGCCGGCGCCCTGATCTCCTGGGCGGTCGCCGGCATCGGCATGCTGATGCTCGCGTTCGTCTTCCAGAAGCTCGCGGTCCGCAGACCCGACCTCGACGCGGGTGTGTACGCCTACGCCAAGGCCGGGTTCGGCGAGTACCTGGGTTTCTTCTCGGCCTTCGGCTACTGGGCCAGCGCCTGCGTCGGCAACGTGACCTACTGGGTCCTCATCATGTCCACCATCGGGGCGATCGCACCGGCCCTCGGGGACGGCGACACGGCGCTCGCCATCGTGCTGTCGTCGGTGGGGCTGTGGGGGTTCTTCTTCCTCATCCGGCGCGGAGTGAAGGAAGCGGCGGCGATCAACCGGATCGTGACCGTGGCGAAGGTCGTCCCCATCCTCGTCTTCGTGATCCTCGCGCTCTTCTACCTCGACACGTCCGTCTTCGCCGACAACTTCGCCGGGGCCGACTACGCGGGTTCGCTCTTCAACCAGGTGCGCGGCACCATGCTGGCCACCGTTTTCGTCTTCCTCGGCGTCGAAGGGGCCAGCGTCTACTCCCGCCACGCCAAGCGGCGCGAGGACGTCGGCCGGGCCACCATCCTCGGCTTCCTCAGCGTCTTCGCCGTCTTCGCCTCCGTCACCATCGTTTCGTACGGCATCCTGCCGATGGCCGAGATCGCCGAGCTCCGCCAGCCGTCCATGGCCGGGGTCCTGGAAGCGGCGGTCGGCACCTGGGGCAAGGTCTTCGTCAGCGTGGGCCTCATCATCTCCGTCCTCGGCGCCTACCTGGCGTGGACACTGATGGCCGCCGAGGTGCTCTTCGTCGCAGCCAAGGACGAGGACATGCCCCGCTTCCTGGGCCGGTCCACCGCCGCCGACGTGCCCGTACCCGCTCTGCTCATGACGACGGCGCTCAGCCAGCTGGTCCTCGTCATCACCGCGTTCTCGGACGACGCCTTCAACTTCGCGCTCGACCTGACCAGCGCGCTCACCCTGATCCCGTTCCTGCTGGCCGCCGCCTTCGCCCTCAAGATCGCGCTGAGGCCCGAGGAGGAACGTGCCGAGGGCCGCATCACCCGGGGGGAGCTGGTGGTCGCCGCGCTCGCGACCCTCTACACGGCCTTCCTCCTGTACGCGGCGGGACTGAAGTTCGTCCTCGTCTCCTTCATCCTCTACGCCCCGGCGACCTTCCTGTTCATCAAGGCCCGGCGGGAGCAGAACCGCCGCCTCTTCTCACCTGTCGAAGCGGTCATCTGCGCCGTCTCGGTCGCGGGCGCCGTCATGGGTGTGATCGCCCTGGCCGCCGGCTGGATCGAACTCTGACCCGTCCCACCCCGGCCGCTCCGCCGGTGAACCGCGAAAGGCTTCCCATGACTGACACGACCGCCCAGAGTCCCGCCCTCGGCGTCCACTCCGAGGTCGGCAAGCTGCGCAAGGTCCTGGTCTGCGCACCCGGGATGGCCCACCGGCGGCTCACCCCCACCAACGCGGACGACCTGCTCTTCGACGACGTGATGTGGGTGGAGAACGCCCAGCGCGACCACGCCGACTTCGTCAACAAGCTGCGGCAGGCGGACGTGGACGTCGTCGAACTCCACGAACTGCTCGCCGAGACCATGGCGATCCCGGCGGCCCGGGACTGGCTGCTGGACCGCAAGATCACCGCCAACGAGGTCGGCCTCGGGCTCATCGAGAACACCCGCGCCTTCCTGGAGTCGCTGGAACCCCGCCGCCTCGCCGAATACCTGATCGGCGGGCTCGCCACCGCGGACCTCCCCGACGAGTTCCGCTCCGGCTACCTGGCACTGGCCCGCGAGTCGACCGCCGCCCGCGAATACCTCATGCCGCCCCTGCCGAACACCCTGTACACCCGGGACACCACCTGCTGGCTCTACGGCGGCGTCACCCTCAACCCCCTGTACTGGCCCGCCCGCCACGGCGAGACCCTCCTGATGGCCGCCATCTACGCCTTCCACCCCGACTACCGGGGCGCGAAGGTCTGGTGGGGCGACCCGGAACAGGACTGGGGGCAGGCCACCTTCGAGGGCGGTGACATCATGCCCGTCGGCAACGGCATCGTCCTCATGGGCATGAGCGAGCGGACCTCGCGCCAGGCCATCACCCAGGTCGCCGCCTCCCTCTTCCGTGACGGAGCCGCCGAGCGCGTCATCGTCGCCGGCATGCCCAAGCTGCGTTCCGCCATGCACCTGGACACCGTCTTCACCTTCGCCGACCGCGACGTCGTGACGCTCTATCCGAGGATCATGGACGCGGTCCACAGCTTCTCCCTCCGGCCCAGCGACAAGGCGCCGGGCGTCGAGATCACGGACGAAGGCTCCACCCCCTTCGTCGACGTCGTGGCCGAGGGACTCGGACTGCCCGCGCTGCGGGTCATCGAGACGGGCGGCGACGTGTACGCCTCCGAACGCCAGCAGTGGGACAGCGGCAACAACGCCGTGGCCCTGGAACCCGGCGTCGTCTTCACCTACGACCGCAACACCCAGACCAACACCCTGCTGCGCAAGGCGGGCGTGGAGGTCATCACCATCGTCGGTGCGGAGCTGGGCCGCGGGAGGGGCGGCGGCCACTGCATGACCTGCCCGCTCGTCCGCGACCCCGTCTCCTTCTGACCCGCCACCTCCCCGGGGCGGGTCTCCGGCGGTCAGGCGGTCAGCTTCCCGGGGAGCCAGGCGAGCTGCGCGGCCTCCTGGTGGGGGCCGCCGCCCTCGTGGTCGTTGAAGTCGTACACCTCTATCGACTTGTCCGTGTGGGCGTACGCGTTGAACGCGGCGAACACCGTGGACGGCGGGCAGGTGAGGTCCTCCAGCGCCGTCGAGAACAGCGCCGGCGCCGAGGCCCGCGCGGCGAAGTGCACCCCGTCGAAGTAGGCGAGCGTCTCCTTGACCCGAGCGGTGCGGCCCCGGTGCGTCTTGAGGTAATCCCCCACCTCGCGGTAGGGGTTGCGGTCGGTCACCGTGAGGGCGCGGGGGAAGTCGCAGAGGAACGGGACGTCCGGCGCCACGGCAACCAGGTCCGGCACCAGACCGGCGACCGCGAGCGTGATGCCGCCGCCCTGGCTGATGCCGGCCGCAGCGGTGCGCGACGCGTCGACGAGCGGGTGGGAGCGGGCGGCCTCCACGGCCCGGACCGCGTCGGTGTACAGCCGACGGTAGTAGTACTCGTCCGGGTCCTCGATGCCCCGGGTCATGACCCCCGGGAACGCGGGCCCGCTGCCCACCGGATCGGCGGTGTCGCCACCGGCCCAGCCGCTGCCCTGGCCCCGGGTGTCCATGACGAAGTGCGCGAATCCGGCCGACGCCCAGAGCAGATGGGTGTGGGCCAGGCCGCGCCCGCCGTTGTACCCGATGAACTGCACCACCGCAGGGACCGGTTCGGTGGTGCCCGCCGGAAGCACCAGCCAGCCCTTGACCGGGTGGCCGCCGAAGCCGGCGAAGGTCGCGTCGTACACCTCCACGGTCTTCAGGCCCGTGTCCGTGCGGAGTTCGAAGCGCGCGTCGAGCGGGTGGCTGCGGGTCTCCTCGAGCGTCCTCGACCAGAACGCGTCGAAGTCGGCGGGCTCCGCCGAAGCGCTTCGGTACGTGCGGAGTTCTTCGAGGGGCAGGTCGAACAGGGACATGCGGGCCGCTTTCGTCGCACGGATGAATGATCACACGGTACGTGCGATCACCCGGTCCGCAGAAGCCCGGTTCCGTCCCCGGACGGAGAGGTGTCATGGCCGCCCGACGCGCACCGTGACCGTCTTCGGCCGCTGGTACTCGTCGAGGGCGAGCACGCTCAGGTCCGTGCCGTGGCCCGAGGAACCCCGTCCGCCGTGCGGCAGTTCGGCCGTCTGCACCAGATGGCAGTTGACCCACGCCTCGCCCGCGTCGAGCCGGGACGCCAGATCGATGCCCCGCTCCAGGCCGGTCGTCCACACGCTGGACGCCAGCGCCTGCGGCACACTGTTGGCCAGGGCCAGAGCCTCCTCGACGGTGGCCACCCGCTCCACGGTGAGCAGGGGGCCGAAGACCTCCTCGGTGACCGCGGGGTCGGCCGGTGGCAGGTCGGCCAGCAGCAGGGCCGGGCGCCAGTAGCCCTTCTCCTCGCCCGCCGACGCCTCGACGGTCCCGGTCACCGAGCGGCCCGCCGCCGAGGCGGCCACGATCCGGTCGTAACGGGCCGCCTGGTCCGCGTTGTTCAGCGGTCCGAAGTCACGTCCCGCCACCCGCTCGGACATCGCCGCGCCGAGCAGTGCGACCACGCGCTCGTAGTTCTCCGCCGGCGTGATCACGCGCGCGGGCGCCGCGCAGCTCTGGCCCGCGTTGTACGTCGCCGCCTCCGCGAGCGCCGCGAACGTCCAAGCCGGGGCGTCGGGGAGGACGATCGCCGGGGCGTTGCCGCCCAGTTCGAGGCTGACCCGGCGGGTGCCCGCCCGGGCCGCGACGTCCCGGCCCGCCTCCGGGCTGCCGGTGAACGCGACCATGTCGACCGCGGACTCCACCAGCAGCCGCCCCGTCGCCCGGTCGCCCGGCAGCACCTGGAGCACGCCCTCGCCCAGCACCGCCGCCGCGTGCGAGGCGAGCAGCAGCAGGGAGTCCGGGGTGGTCTCGGCCGGCTTGACCACGACGGTGTTCCCGGCGGCCAGCGCGGGCGCGCACCGCCAGGCCGCCATCATCAGCGGGTAGTTCCAGGGCACCACCACACCGACCACGCCGATCGGCTCCCACCGCACCCAGCTCTCATGGCCGGCCACCAGGGCCCCCGAGGCCGGTACGGTCCGGGTCCGGGCGGCCGTGGCGTAGAACCGGAAGAGGTCGGCCACCTGCGCGACCTCGCCCGCCGTCTCGGACTCCGGCTTGCCGGTCCCGGCCCGCTCGCACGCGGCGTACTCCGCCGCACCCGCCTCGACCGACGCGGCGAGCAGCCCCAGGCGCTCCACCCGCTCCCTCGGGGTGAGGGCGCTCCAGCCGGGCAGCGCCGCCCTGGCGGCCGACACGGCCCCGGCCACCTCCGGCTCCCGCGAGACGGGCGCCGTACCGCGCGCCAGACCGGTGCGGGGGTCGGTGAGGGTCGTCTTCATCGGTGGTTTCCTCCGGGAGTTCAGCTTGTTGTGTCCTGGCCGCGCCCGGAGTCCGGGCCGCCGGTCAGAGGGCGTACGAACGGAGCCACAGCTCCAGCGTGAGGACGAGCCAGAGCTTCCCTCCCTGGCGCGGCAGCAGCGTGCCCCCGCCCTTCAGCCACATGCGGATCGTGTTCTGGCGGAACAGGCCCCGCTCCCGGGCTCCGCGCCCCAGCAGCAGATCGTTGCCGAGGTCCCGCAGCGGACCGGTGAGCCACTGCTGGACCGGCACCCGCATCCCGCTCTTGGGGCGGTCCACGACGGTGCCGGGGAGAAGATCGCGCACCGCCTCCTTGAGGACCCACTTCTCCACCGTGCCCCGGAGCTTGTACACCGGGGGAGTGGCGAAGGCGTGGTCGACCACCCGCCGGTCGAAGAGCGGCGCACGGCCCTCCACGCCCTGGGACGAGGTCAGCCGCTCCACCTTGGTCAGGATGTGGTGGGCACCCTTGGTCCGCAGATTGCAGTGGAGCAACTGGTTGAGCAGGCTGCTCATGCGGTACGGACTCTCCGGGCCGGCCAGCAGGTACGGTTCGACGAAGCGCTGCGGCCGGGGCGCGCCCGCCAGCGCGTCCAGCGCCTGCGGGGTCAGCAGCACCGGAAGGTCCGTCCAGCACTTGCGGTACGACCGCAGATAGGCGGTCGCCCGGTCCTCGTCCCACGGCGCCCCGGGCTCCCGGTGCATCTCCTGCACCAGCATCGGGAGGTTCTTCGGACCGCCGAAGACGGGGTCGCCGCCCTCGCCGTTGAGCACCACCGGCGCCCCCTCGTCGGCCACCGCCTCCGCGAGGAGGAGGTTGGGCACCGTCAACGGGTCGCCCACCGGGCTGTCCAGCAGCGCCGCCGCCTCCGCGAGCCGCGCGGCGACCGTCGCACCGGAGACGTTCAGCACCCGGTGCCTGGTCCCGCAGTGCGCGGCGACGAGGCCCGAGTAGCCCAGCTCGTTGGGGAGTTCGTCACCGAAACTGATGGAGTACGTGCGCACCGGGCGGCTGTGCAGTTTCGCCGCGAGCGCCGTGACCAGCGAACTGTCGATGCCGCCGGAGAGCAGCACCGCCACCGGCTCCGCATCGGGCAGCCGGCAGGCCACCGCGTCCTCCAACAGGGTTCGCAGCCCCAGGACATGGTCCTGCGGGCCGGCGGGCGCGTCCGGGCCGAGCCGCTCGACCGGCTCCCAGTGGACGGTCTCGCTCACCGAACCGTCCGGCGACAGCCGCAGCACCCGGCCCGGCAGCACCTCCCGTACACCCGTCAGCAGCGTCTCCTCACCCGGCAGGTACGCGAAGGTCAGGAACGAGCGGACCGCGGCCAGATTCAGGGACGTGCCCAGCGCCGGCCATCTGCGCAGCGCCCGCAGCGAGGAGGAGGCGGCCCACGCCCCGTCCGCCCGCGCGTAGAACACCGTACGGGCGCCCACGTGGTCGCGGATCAGCACCAGGTCGGTGCCGTCGAGCACCGCCAGCACGAACATGCCCTCGGCGAGCGCCACCCCCTCGGCACCGAGCGACGCCCAGCAGCGCAGCAGCAGTTCGGCATCCGGGCAGCGCGCGGGGGCGGGAGTGCCGTGCTGATCGAGCGCGTCCCGCAGCACCGGTGCGTTGTGGAGGGTCACCTCACCGGTCGCGGTGAGCCCGCACGCGGTGAACGGGCCCTCGGCCGGGCCGGGTTCGCCACGCAGCAGGGCCGCGTCCGCGCGCGGGACGGTGATCTCCGGCCCGACGCCGGGGATCGCGCCCATCGCCCGGACATGGGCGCGGGCCCCGTCCGTCGTGGGGGCCAGACTCATACAGAAGCGCGCCATCGACGGCTCCTCTCCGCTCTGTTCCTCGCCGGGTTTCCTTCATGCGCCACTCCGGCGGATCAGCCGAAGTCGTCGTCGCTCCAGCCGCCGTCGTTCCCGTCGCCCCAGTCGCCGTCCCAGTCGTCGTCCCCCGGATCGGCCGGTCCCCCCGAGTCGCCGCCCGCGCCGCTGTCCCCACCGGAGGCCTGCGCCTGGCGGCGCAGCTCCTCCTCTTCCTCCGGGCTCAGACTCAGCGGCGGCAACTGCGCCTCGGTGACGGCCAGAGCCGTCACCCCGATGCCGGCGAGCAGCAGGCCCATCCGGCCTCCGAACGAGGTGCGGTTGACGGTGAGGGACTCGCCGCGCCCCCACACGGTCCGGCCGTATCCGAGGTCCCGGCCGTAGGTGACGGTGCCGTTGGAGACGCGTTTGACGATGCGGTCGCCGAGGAGCTCGTCGGTCCCCGACGCCCCCACGTCGTCGTGCCAGCGCACCAGCCTCGCCACCGCCGCATCGCGCCGCCGCCACTCCTGCCGGCCGTCCTGGTAGGAGCGGTGCACACTGCCGTCCGCCAGCAGCTCGTCGCTGTAGCCGATCTCTGTGGGCCTCATCATGGTCTGCTGTCCTCAGGGTCTTCCGGTCGGATCGGGCCAGCTCAAGAAACCCGTGGTGCGCAGGTCCCGCAGCCCCGTCCACACCGAGGCGCGCGGCACCCGCGGTCCACGGGTGAGACGCAGCACCCCGCGGACCAGCCGGTCGGGGGGTACGGCGGCGACCTCGGCGAAACGGCCCCGGGCCAGCCACGCCGTCTCCTGCGGCCTGAGGGTGCCGGGCAGCGCGGCCAGTTCCTCCCGCCGGACCGGGCCGCGCCCGGCCGGCAAGCGCATGGCCTGCGCATGGCGCGGTACGAGCCCGAGCGAGGAGACCCGTACGCCGGGGACGGGCCCGAGGGAGGCCCGGACCCGTCCGCGCAGCGCGATCCCCCGGGGGCTCGCGTCGTGGAGCACGTACACCGTCGCCCCGTCCGCGCGCTCCAGCGCGGTGGTCAGCCGCGGGTCGAAGGGCAGCGCGTCGTCCACCGTGAGGACCGGGCAGGCCGCCTCCAGGTGGACGTGGTTGGCCAGCAGCATCCGGGCGATGGCGCGGTCCTGGCAGACCAGGAGCTTGGGCAGCCCGTAGTCGTGGAGGTCGGATTCACTCGTCCGCGCGGGGGCGGGTGCCTCCTCCGGCGGGGGCGGCAGCAGACCCGGCACCGTGTTCCGGCCCCGGGCGTCCAGCGCGCGGCTGAACGACGACAGCCGCAGACTGGGCCGCGCGGTGCGCGGAACCCGGCTCAGTACGGTCAGCGCCGGATCGAGGACCCGGCAGGTCTCGAAGTACAACTGCCGTTCGGTGAAGCGGAGTCCGCCCGGTTCGGCGGCCCGCGCGGCGGCGGTGTCGATCGCGGCGTCCAGGGCCGCGTCCAGCGCACGGGCGAGCAGGCGTGGGCGTGGGCCGCCGGACGGGTCCGGGAAGGGGCGCGCACCGCCGGCGGGAGGGCGTCGCAGCGTCATGAGGTGCTCCTGTCGCGCTGGTCGTACGTGCCGGGGGCGCGGGAGGCGCCGCGGGGCGGCGGCTGCCCGGCGGGGTCCGGCCAGGTGAGGAACCCGTGGGAGAGCGGGCTCCCGGGAAGATCCGGCCTCGGGGCCGGGGCTGTCACGGCGTGCTCGACCGCCCTGGTGACGGCGTCGGCGAGGACCGGGGGCGGCACGGCGGCGATCGGCCACCACCAGCCCTCGGCCAGCCGGGCGGCCTCGTGCTCGGGCAGACCGGCCACCGTACGCAGCAGTTCGGCCTCGCACCCCGAACCGCCGGAGAAGCGGCGGACGGCGTGCGGGTTGCGGGCGACGGTCCCCGGCCGGAGACCCGCGTCCACGACGGTGCGGCCGGGATGCGCCGCCCGGAGCGCTGGTGCGAGCAGGGCGCCCCCGGCATCCGCGTCGTGCACCACAACGACCGGCAGACCGGCCGGATGACCGGCCAGCAGCTCCAGCGCCTCGCGCACGCGTCCGGGCCCGTCCGTGCCGCCGGCGCGGTCGGCGGCCTTCGTCACCAGCAGGGTGTGCGGCCGGTTCGGGAGCCCGTTCTCCCCGAGGAAGCGTGCGACGACCGGCTCGGCGCAGAGGAGTACCACTTCGGGCGGTCCCGACCGGGTCTTGGCCGCGCGCCGCGCGGCGGCGGCGCCCGCCGTGCGCCTCTCGTCCACCACTCCGCCGGGCAGTCCGCCGTAGGTCGTCGTCCAGGCCCCGTGCATCAGTGCCCTGAACGTGCTCTCCGGCGGCTGGACCAGCGCGAACGCGCCCCGCCCCGGACGGTGGCGCAGCGAGGCCGCCAGGACGAGCACCACCGGCACCAGCCACGCGGCCACGGTCCGGAGCCCGCCGTGCGTCACGACCGCACCCGCCACCAGCGCGGCGGAGAGCGGCAGCGCGACTGCCCAGCGCAGCCACGCCCGGACACCGCGCGGCCGGGACGCCTCCGAGAACGGGTTGGACGACCGGGACGCGTACCAGAGCTGGGTCAGGGTGATCCTCAGCCGGCCGTTGCCGGTCGCCCGCTCGACGCAGCGCCGGATGCGGACGTCGTGCATCCCGGCCCCGTCCGACCACGGGTCCAGGGCGTAGCGCCGCCCGCAGCGCACACATCTGCCGCCGACGCGTTCCTTGCGGGTGATCCGCACCTCGCAGCCCGGGCAGATCACTCGCCCGGCTCCCGTCCGGTACCGGGGGAGGGCCAGGTCAGGAAGCCCAGACCGGCCGCCCCGGCGCGGGCGGGATCGGGCCGTCCGGTGGCCCGGGCCGCGCACCGCGCGACGACGTCCAGCAACCGGGCCGGAGGCAGCCCGACGAGTGGGAACCCCCAGCCCTGCCCCAGCCACTTCAGCTCCGCATCGCCGAACTCGCCGAGAGCCGCGAGTTCACGCCGCGCCGCCGCGTCGGGCCTGCGCCACCGGTCGCGCACCGGCACCGCCTGGGCCAGGCCGCGCACCTTGCCCACGGGGAGCCCGGCGTCGACCACCCTGGTCCGCGGGAACGCGTCGCGGGCACGCCGGACGAGGAGCACCCCGTGGGCGTCCGCGTCGTGCAGCACGATCACCGGCCCCCGCGGTGCCAGGCCCACGGCCTCGTCGAGGGTCCGGACCAGCACCAGACCGTAGTGGCCGGCCACACCCTCCGCCGCGAGGACCGCGATGACCGAAGGATCGGGGCAGAGCAGGACCCCGGCGCCCGGCTCGGGCTTCCGAATGGAGAGCGGGGCGCCGTAAGGGCTCCGCTCCCGCACGGGCTCGTCCACCAGGCCGGGCGGCAGGTCGCCGTACACCCTGAGCCACGGGGCGAGGACCGCCGAGCGGAACGCGTCGCGGTCCACCGGCGGGACGCCCCGCCCCGCCCCCGTCCCGCGGGCGACGACCACCGACAGCGACACCAGAAGGAAGACCGACCCGGTGAAGAAGGCCGGTACGAAGGGGACCAGCAAACCGGCGAGCAGGAGGGCGGCGCCCGCCACCGCCAGCAAGGGGTTCCAGACCGCGCCGAGGCGGCTGGTCCGCAGCGAACGGCGCGACAGGGCGTACCACAGCTGGCCGGGGGCGACCGCGACATGGCCGTCGGCCGACAGCGCGGCCATCACCCGCCGCACCCGCAGATCGCTGAGCCCCAGCGTGTTGGTCTTCGGATCCAGTGCGTAGAGGCGCCGGCAGTACGCGCACCTGTTGCCGGGACGTTCCTTGCGGAGCAACTGGTGCTCGCAGTGCGGACAGATCACCGGCGGGCCTCCAGCGCCGTGGCCACCCGGCGCAGCCGGCCCGCCAGCCGTTCCCGGACCGTGGCCGGGGCGATGCCCACGACGTTCTGGCGCTCCTCCACGGAACGCAGGGCCGCCGCCAGGGCCCGGAAGTCGGTGGTGGCCGCCGTGGCGAGAGCCCCGCCGCGAGGCTCCGGCAGATCCCCGCCGAGGGCCCGGCGCTCCGCCTCCGGGGCGGTGATCGCGTAGTCCTCGTGGTCGATGCCGTACCCCGTGTTCGCCGCGACGATGGTCAGGGGCCGCTTTCCCCGGTTGGCGAAGGAGTGGGGCACCATCTCGGGGATGCGGATGAGCATCCCCGGCAGGAGGGGCACGTCGGTGGTCCTGCCGCGCTCGTCGTCGTACAGACCGCACGAGGCGTGGCCGAGCGACAGCACGTAGTGCTCGCCGCCGTGGGCGTGCGGGGTGAACGCGCTGCGGGGCCCGACCATCCCCAGCTTCACCGTCGCGTTGGACGGCCGCTCCGGAGACGTCCCGGCGTCCCCCACCAGATAGTGGGCGAACTGGCCGTCGTCGATGAAGGGGATCATCCCGCCGCCGGGACCCAGCGGACGGCAGTCGTCACGGTCGGCGACGAGGACGGAGCCGTCCGGCCGCACATGGTAGAGGCGGACACCACGGGGCAGCGCCCCGCGTACCCGGTCCGGTATCTCCCCGCCCGCGCCCATCGCGCCTCCCCCTGCCCCCGAGACGCGCGGCGCGCGCGTCTCGGGGGCATCGTAGGGCCGGACGAGGCCCGAGCGGGAGGCGTGAGCACGTCTCTCCGGTGAAGTCGCGGTGAACGGGAGGCGCGAGGGGCGGACGAACGGCGCGGCGGACGGCCGCCGCACGCCCGAATGGCGGCACCCAGGACCGGGGCCTAACGTCGGACGGGTAACGCGTCCGGCCCGCCCGGGCCGTGGACGCCGCCGTCGGCAGACGTGAGTACTGATATGACGGACTCTCCCGCACATGTCGCACATCTGGCCGCGCCCCGCAACGAGGGGCGCGGCAAGGGCATGGCACTCCTGGTCATCACCTCGTGCCAGCTGATGGTCGTGCTCGACATCACCATCGTCAACATCGCGCTCCCGCACATCCAGACCGCGCTGGGATTCAGCACCGAGAACCTCTCGTGGGTGATCAACGCCTACACCCTGACGTTCGGTGGCCTGCTCCTGCTCGGCGGACGGCTGGGAGACATCCTCGGACGCCGCAGGGTCTTCGTCTTCGGCGTCCTGCTCTTCGTGTTCGCCTCCCTCCTCGGCGGTCTGTCGCAGGAGTCCTGGCAACTGCTCGCCGCCCGCGCGCTCCAGGGCGTCGGCGGCGCCATCGCATCCCCCACGGCGTTGTCGCTGATCACCACGACCTTCCGCGAAGGACCCGAGAGGAACAGGGCGTTCGGCGTCTTCGCCGCCGTCTCCGCGGGCGGCAGCGCGATCGGACTGCTCGCCGGCGGTCTGCTGGTGGAATGGCTCGACTGGCGGTGGATCTTCTTCGTCAACGTGCCGATCGGCCTGCTGATCGCGCTGGCCACCCCCCGCTACATCCCGGAGTCCGTACGCCACCCCGGACACTTCGACGTCCTCGGCGCACTCACCTCCACCCTCGGCATGGTGATGCTCGTCTACGGCTTCATCCGGGCCTCGGAGGACGGCTGGAGCGACCCGATAACCCTCGGGGCCTTCGCTGCCGCCGTGGTGCTGCTCGCCGCGTTCATCGCCGTCGAGCAGCGGTCGAAACAGCCGATCACCCCGCTGTGGATGTTCCGCGACCGCAACCGCGCGGGCACCTACGGCATCATGCTGTCCCTGTCCGCCGCGATGTTCGGCATGTTCTTCTTCCTCACCCTGTTCGTGCAGAACGTCCTCGGCTTCAGCCCGCTGCGCGCCGGTCTCGCCTTCCTCCCGGTGAGCGCCATCATCGCGGTCGGCGCCGGATTCGCGTCCCAGCTGCTGCCCAGGTGGGGGCCGAAACCGTTCATGGTGACCGGCGCGGTGCTGGCGGCGGCGGGACTCGGCTGGCTGACCCTGACCGATGCCAACAGCACCTATCTGGGCAGCCTGCTCGGCCCGGTGCTCGTCTTCGGCTTCGGCATGGGACTCCAGTTCGTCTCCCTGACGCTGATGGCGGTCTCGGGCGTCCGCCCCAAGGAAGCGGGCGCGGCCTCCGGCATCCTGAACGCCACCCAGCAGGTCGGCGGTTCGCTCGGCCTCTCCATCCTGGTCACGGTCTTCGGCACCGCGAGCCGCAACGAGGCCACCGACCAGATCCCGAAGTTCATGCGGGAGGCGACCCCCGCGCAGCAGCTGGAGTTCCGCAGGACCGGCGAACTTCCGCCGCCCTGGGGCAACGAGGTGCTGACGTCCGGTGTGTCCGCCGCCTTCATCGTCGCGGCCGTGCTCGCCGTCCTCGCCGCGCTGATCTCCCTCTTCGTCATCCAGGTCCGCGCCTCCGACCGCGAACGGCTCCAGGGCGGCATGGCCCCCGCGACGGACGACGACGAGGACGCCGCGGTGGGGGCGGGCACGAATACCGGGACGGCCGCCGGCCTGGACGGTGCGGCGCTCCGGGACCGTGCGCCGGACGACGGACCGGCGCCACCGGGGACCTGACCGGTGCTCCTCGCCCCTGTGATGTCCTCCGGCCGGCCACGGTCGGAGGACATCACAGGGGCGAGGAGTCATGAGGGTGCGTCGGTACGGGAGTTCAGTGCGCGGCGAGGGCGTCCGTCCCCATGTCCAGCCGCATGGCGTCGCGTACCTCGGCCAGCGCGTCCATGACGTCGACGAAGGCGCGCTCGCAGCGGGCGTCCCCGTCCACCACCCCGGCACCCGCCTCGTCCCGCAGCCTGCGCACGCTCCGGAAGTAGCGAAGGGCGGGTTCGACGACGGCACGCGGCGCGAACACCTCCAGCTGATAACGGAGTTCGTAGCACTTGGCAAAGCTCTGCCGGGCACGGACCTGACGGTCGGCGTCGGTCGGTGTCCGGTCGAGTATCAGGAGTTGCAGTTCGCCACGCACCTGGGAGAGCGTCCCGAGGTAGGCCCCGTACAGCTCGCGCCTGCTGCGCCGCCACTCCCCGGCGGCCTCGCGCCGGTCCTTGCGGGCCTCGATCATCATCGCCGAGCCCATGGCGATCACCGCACCGAGAAGCGTGGCCACCAGCGTCATCCATTCCATGCTCGGACACGGTAGGGAGACGAGGTGATCCACGCCAGGGTGTTACGCGGCCCGCACGCGCCACCGACGGCCGCGCGGGGAGTACGGGAAGCGGATCGGGGCGGCGCGCCGGGGAAGGCTCAGCCGAAGCCGAAGATGCGCGCGAGGAAGAAGGCGGCGAAGACCGCCGCGCCCACCAGGACGACGGCAGCCCAGACGGCCGGGTGTTCCCACATGCCTCCGTCCGCCCGCTCCTGGTGCGCCTCACCGATGCAGCCTTCGGCCGGCGGTGTCTCTCCCGGGGGATTCAGTGCTGTAGTCATGCATCAACCGTCTCTCCACCCGGGCCCCGGCGCACGCCGTGGCGCCGGCCGCCACCGACGGCGCGCGGCACACGGGGCGGGCTGCGCATGCGGCGCGCCGTCCCCCGTCACCCCTGCCCGTCCGCCCGGCGGGCGGCCTGCCCGCCGGCACCCAGCAGCCCGGTGGCCTCGAACCGGGCCCGCTCCTCCAGGCGCGGCAGCTGCCGCCGGGACACCCAGGTGACCAGCGACGGCAGGAGGGGGCGTACGGGCTGCGCCAGCCGCAGCCACGGCGGCGCGTACACCGTGGGCGAGCGGCGCTCGATGCCGCGCACCAGCCAGCCGGCGACCTGCTCCACCGGGTGGACCCGGCGGGCCGGGCGGGGCATGTGTCCGCGCAGCTCGCGCAGCACGTCGTACCGGTCGGCGTCGCGGATCATGTCGGTACTCACCCAGCTCAGATAGGCGATGCCGACGCCCACCCGGCGGTGGGCGAGTTCCGCCCGCAGGGACTGCGCGAGAGACTCGACGCCCGCCTTGGACGCGCAGTAGGCGCTCATCATCGGGGCCGCGCCGAACGAGGCCGTCGAGGCGATCTGGAGGAAGTACCCGTGCGTCTCGAGCAGCCCCGGCAGGAACGCGCGTGCGGTGACGGCGCTGCCGACGAGGTTCACCTCGACGACCCGGCGCCAGCTCACGGGGTCCGACGTACCGAAGGGGCCGCCCTCGGCCACTCCGGCGTTCGCCACGACGATCGACGGAGGGCCGAGGCGCGCGGAGATCTCCCCCGCCACGCGTTCCATGGCCGCGTCGTCCGTGACGTCCACCTCGAAGCAGTGCGCCTCCGTCTCCAGGGCGCCTGCCACTCTCTCCAGCGTCTCCCCTTCGCGTCCGAGCAGGGCGAGCCGTACGCCCCGGCGCGCGAGTTCCCTCGCGACGCCGGCACCGACTCCGCGCGCTGCTCCGGTGACGACCGCGAGCCGCCCTTCCAGCGGATTCCTGTCGCGCATGGTGCACTCCTCGGCTGTGCGGGCGAGGACCGTGCGTTCCGGCCCGGCGGCGGTCCGCCGCCCGTTCCACCCAAACACGCCGGCCCGGATCGGGCTCGCTCTGAGGGCCGCCCGCCCCGGGGGGCCGACCGGTACCCGTACGGACCGGATGATCACACCGGGCACGGGAATCCGCGGCCCGGAGACCTCCCCCGCACCACCGCCGCCGAGCTCTCGTACGACGACGGGGCGCACACTGCCCCGAGGCGTCGACCGGGCTCTCCTCGAAGGGTGCCACGGTCCGGCTGAACGCCCCGGCCGGACCGCGTGGTGCGGAGGCACCTCGTACTCCGGCGGGATGAGTACGACGACTCACGCCGCGGGCGCCCGGCTGCCGCACGATGGAAGCCGCCACGCCGACCGACCGCAGGAGTACCCGTGCTCAGCCGCATCGCCGCCGCCATCGTGCCCTCCCTCGGACACCTGACGACCACGTCCGACGAGGAGGCGGCCCCCGCTCCCGGGTCCATTGTCGTCGCCAACCACACCTCGCTCATCGACCCCGGGATCGTGCTGGCCGCCCTGCTCCGCCACGGAGTGGAACCGGTCGTCCTCGCCACCGCCGGCCTCTGGCGCATCCCGGTACTCCGCCCGCTGCTGGTCAGGGGCGGGCACGTGCCGGTCCACCGGGGGAGCGTCCGGGCGGCCGAGTCCCTGAACGAGGCGGCCACGGCCCTGCGGTCCGGCCGGACCGTCCTCATCTACGCGGAGGGCGGGCTGCCGCGGCGGAAGGACTCGGCCGAAGCGGCGCCCGAGCGGTTCCGCAGCGGGCTCGCCCGTCTCGCGCTGGCCGCCGACGCTCCCGTCGTACCCCTCGGCCAGGCGGGCGCCCGCCGCGTGGTCTCCGGTGGTGCCGTGAAGCAGATCGCCGGACTCCTCACGGCACCCGCCCGACGGCCACGCCTGCACGTCCACTTCGGCAGCCCCGTTCGGCTCCCCGACGGCATTCCGGCCGCGACCGCCGCGGCGCACCGGGCCGTCACAGCCGCATGGCGCACGGCCGCCGCCCAGCTGGGGGAGACGGCCGGGCCCACCGGGTGATCCGTCGCCCGGCGCGCACCGGGCCCTCACCGACATGCGCGCACGGCGGCACGCGGGGTCAGCGGCGGCTCCACTTCTGGTTGTCGTGGCCGTTGCACTCCCACAGCTGAAGCCGCGTGCCGTTGCCGGTGAGGGCGTCCTTCACGTCGACGCACTTGTCGGCCTGCGGGTTCACCAGGTCGCTGGCGGCGTTGAGGCGGAACTGCTGGGCCGGGTTGCCACTGCACCGGGCCAGCTGGATCACCGCACCGTTCTCCCGGGAGCCCCAGGCGACGTCCATGCACAGGCCCATGGACCGGATGGTGCCGTCGGGCCGGAGGTCCCACTTCTGCCAGGCGGCACCCGTACAGCTCTGGATCTCCAGGGGGGCACCGTCCGCACCCTTGTTGCCCACGACGTCGATGCAACGCCCCGACGCATGACTGGATATGAGGATTCCCGGCACTACTGCGGCGGTGGCCTTCGGCTTGCTGCTGGACTTCGGAGCCGTACCGCTCGAACCGCTCCTGGCGGCAGGTGCCTTGGCAGGAGTGGGTGACTTCCGCGGCGCGGTGCCACTGCCGCCCGTCGCCGAACCCGACCCGCCGGACGACCCCGACTGCGGGCCGACCCCCGCCGGGCCGTCCCCCGCCTGGCCGACCTGCGCCGGGCTGCCCGCTTCGGCGGCCGTTTCGCCCTGTGGATCCCGAGGCTGCGCGGCGGTCGGAGAGACGGCGGACTCCGGCGACGGCGAGGCGGAGGCGAAGGCGCCGGGCACGGTCGCGTCCTGCGCCTCGCCCAGCACGGTTCCGGACGCGTCGCCCGCGGCGGCGGGGTTGCGGACGCTCACGTGGTCGTCGCCACCGTGCACGAGGAACGGTACGGCGATCAGCAACGCCCCCGCGAGGGCGGCTCCGGCCAGGATGCCCTTCGAGGGGCGCGCGGGGTCCCGGGCCACCGCGGCGGCCGGGTCCGCCGCCCGTTCGCCGTCGGACGCCGCGACGAGCGCGGTCGTCGCCTCGCCGCTTTCCAGCGCCGCCCCTCCGACGGCTGCCCCACTCGCGTGCGGGCCGTCGGGTTCCTGGGCCTCCGCTGCCGCGACGGCGGCGTCCTGCCCGGCAGCGGTCTCCGAGTCCGCGTCCGGCCGCGAGGCGGGGGAGACTTCGGGCTCCGCAGGGTTTTCCCCGGCGCCGTCGGCGAGCGGCCGCGCGGCGCGGCCGGGCTCGGCCGCGGAGTCCGGGCGTTCTCCCCGCGCCGCCGGAGCGGGGAGAACGCCCGCGGCGGTGGCGGCGGCCGCTTCGCCTTCCGGCAGGGGTACGGGCTCCTCCTGTACGGCGGCGGTCGGGGACTGGTCCTGCGAGGCGTTCTTCGGGGTCATGGCTTCGTCCTGGGGAGAAATCGACAAGGGGTCCGTGGGGCGTGACATGCGGCGCGAAGGGGTACCGGCTCTCCCGCCGGCGCGTTCCGGCTCATTCCTCCCGCACAGGATCGGGAAGCTGGACCGTATAGGTGGCGCCGTCGAAACGGATACGGAGAGGATCACCGCTCCGGGGCCCGAAGGCCCGGCGTTCGGAGCCCGGGCCGACGATCTCGATGCCGAGGGCGAGACCCTCGGCGACCAGGGCGGTGAGGGTGTCCGCGTACGCCCGCGAGGATGCGCGGTTCAGCAGCACGTCGATCCTCTGGGCATCGTCCAGGGCGGCCTCCTCCACGGTGAGGCGGCCGCCCATGAGGACGGCCTGGGCCCGCATGCCGGACGTCAGAGCGACGCCCACGGCGTCGAGTTCGTCGAGCGAGACGAGGTCGTCCCCCTCGGGCAGGGACGTTCCGTAGGCGGTGCTGTTCACCTGGAGCTGATCGCGGGCCCAGTCCGCGAGCGCCCCCCGCACGTCCTCCGCCACCAGCCAGCCGAACCCGAAGGATTCCGCGACCCCGTCCGCCCAGATCATCGCCGGTGCCGTCGCACGCAGCCCTTCCCACAGCGCTTGTGAGAAGTCCCGGTCGTCGGCGGAGGGCTCCGGCCACCCGTCCACCGGGGTGGCCGGCCCGGTCGGTGAGCCGCCGTCCCACGGCGGCACGACGGGAGGCGTCGGCGGGGCCGGAGGCTCCCACGCGCCGGGGGTGGCGAACGCGGCGGAAGGCGGGACCGATCCACTCGTGCCGGGGTCACGTCCCGCGTCCACGCTCAGCGTGACCCGCCGCCTGCGAGCGGCGACGACCCGGCGCGCGACCCCGGCCACCGTTCCGGGATCGCCGGCCGGCAGGTCGAGACCGGCCGCCTCACGCTGCAACTCCACCAGTGCCCGGGAACGTTCGTCGGACGGCGGCTCCGACAGCAGGCGTCCCAGGCTCTCGTTCAGCACCCGTTCGAACTCCGCAGCGGTCACGGCCACCCGTTCGCCGGCCGTCTCCCGGGCCCGCCGTGCCCGGTCGAAGCCCGGAATCCTGGTGCCGTTCCCGTATCCCGTGAGGGTCACGACCGGGGGCCGCAGACCGTACTCCTCGTTCCACAGGCTCAGCCGGGCCACCTCGCGGGTCGCCCCCGCGACGCGGTAACCCGCCGTGCCGTCGAGGTCCTTGTCGCCCTCGGTGAACTCCAGGTCGCGCGAGGCCGGTGTCTCCTGGCCGAGGACGACCAGCGTCAGCGGGTCGAAGACCGCCGAGATCGCGCCCGGGTCGTCGGGCAGCAAGGACGCGTTGTACTCGTGGAAGGTCTCACCGGGCCTGCGCGAGTACATCTTCATGTGCCACCACCGCCGGGCATCCATCGTGGGCGGCAGCTGGATGATGTGCAGCCCCGCGGACTTCTCCGCCATGTCCACCGTCCGGCGGGCCATGGCCAGTTCGTCCGAGGGATCACTGTCCGGCGGTTGCGCGGCCTCCAGCCTGTTCACCTCCGCGCGTCCGTCCCGCACCCGGATCAGGGCGTCGATGTAGCGGCGCATCCCTTCGAGGCGGCGATGCTGGGCCTGATCGGCGGGCGAAGCGGCGATCCGCTGCTCCACCTGGCCCAGCAGAGCCTCCAACTGGGCCCCGTGACCGCGCAGTCCCGCTTCGATGGCCGAGTAGACGGAGGTCTGGATATGCCGGCGACGGGCGAAGTTCTCCAGGGTCACCTGGGAGCTGCCGTCCTCGCTCTCCAGTACGACGGAGGCGAAGTGGTACCCGAACGGCATGGAATACCTGGTGTCGCCCGGTTTCGCGTGATTCACCTCCAGCCCGAATCCGCCGCTCGCGTCCGGCGAGCCGATGGACTGAACGACGTACCCCTCCCCGACGGCCGCCCAGGCGAACTGGTTCACGCCGATGCGCCGTGCCACGTCCGTGACCGCACGCAAACGGTCCGGATCGGGGCCGTCGAGCCGCAGTGCCCCGCCGTACGCCTCGCCCGGCAGGAACCAAGGAGGCCGCCCACCCTTCGTACGGGGGTCCCGGCCCATCTGCCGGGCGGCCCACTCGGGACCGGTACCGGCCGCCTCCGCCGCATCCGTGGCGGCCGTCGCCATCGCCTCGGCGAGCAGGTGCGTGCCGGTCAGCTCCATCTCGTCCTCGGCGTTCATCCGCACCGGAGCCGTGACCCCGGTCGTGGGATCGCGGAACACCGTGTACGAGTGCGGGCCGCCGAGGACGCTCGCCGAGAAGTCGCGGCAGATCTCCACGGGCAGTCGCCCGCCCTCGAACACCGGCCGCACCCGCAGCAGGGTGACGGGGCCCTCCCCGGTCCGGACCGTGAGGGACGCGCCGTCGGTGACCAGCGAGACGCCACTGCCCGCGGCCCGCAGACGGGTCACCGCCCGGCTGATGACGGCCTGGGTCGCGTACGCCTCCTGTGCGTGCCCGCCCGCTCCGATGATCGCCAGCGTACGGTCGTTGGAGACCCTGAGGTCCGGATCGGCGATGACGTGCTCCTCCTCCCGGGGCAACGCCATCATCGGGTCGTCCGGACTTCCGTCGCCGGCCAGGGGCTGGAGCTCCGGACCGGACGGCGGATACAGCATGCGAAAGAGCGGATCGTCGCCGGGGGCGGCGGTGTTCACCTGGTAGTCCGCGGCCGTCACGACGTGCGGCCGGGCACGCCACGCGGCGTACCGGTCGCGGCGACCGGCCGCCGCCCCGCCACCGGCCAGCGTGCCGGGACCGGTGCTCGGACCGGCCACGGCATTGCCGCGGAGCAGCGAATCCAGAGAGAACCGCAGGGCGTCGGGCGCCGTCCCCGCCGCGTCCACGCTCCGCGCGGACCCGCCGTCCGCGTCGCCGGCACCGTCCGCGTCGTCCGCGTCGAACAGGAAGTCCGCGTCGAACACGAGACCCGAGGGCAGGTCCTCCTGGCTGTCGAACGGAGCCCGGGACACGGGCCAGTCGGTGGTCCCGGACCGCGGGCCTTCGTCGTCCGGGGCAGCCGTAGGGGTGGTGGGCGGGGCGTCCCACCGGTGGTCACGGACGACCGGACCGGACGCGGCCACCTGCTCGATGACCGCGAGATACCGCTCGGGGAGTTCTCCGACGGGCCCGGTGCTCGCCATGACTCCCGAGGTGTGCACGGCGTGCGCGTGGTCGTCGATCCGGAAGAGGAACCCCGCGTCGCGCTGTTCGTCGGGGAGCCCCAGGTAGTGGAGCACCTCGTGCAGGAGAACCGAGTCCGGGTGCCCCAGGTCCCAGGTGCGCTGATCCGCGTCGCCCGGTTCCGGACCGTCGGTGAGGGTGATGTGCTCGTCGTGGCCCGGTGCCTCGGTCAGTTCGATCCCCACGTGGAGCTGATCGCCGGATTCGGGCAGCGCGTAGCCGGTGTTGACGTACCGGTCCAGGACGCCCCCCAACCGGTCGCGGAACTCGGCGAGCCGCCCGGCGCCGATGCCGGGCGCGGGCGCGATGGGCAGCGAGACCGTGAAATCCCGTACCCACTGGCCGTTCTCGGCCTGGACACGCCGCACGGACGCCCGGATGAGCGTCATCGCACCGCCCAGCGTGCCCGGCCGCGGTGGTGCCGACAGTGGATCCGCGGCAGGGTCGAAGCGTTCGGTGTGGAGCCGCCCCGCCGGCGCGCTCTCACGGCGGTGGGCCCAGGTGTCACGGGTGACGGGCGAGGAGACCCTGCGGGCGGGCGGACCGTCGTGGTCACGGCCCTCGACTCCGTCGGCACCCGGGAGCTCCGAAGTGGCCCGGGGACGAGGCGCCTTGGACGTCGGATGCTGCGGGGGCGTGGCCCCGGAGGCGGCGGGTGGCGGGCCCGCGTCGCTCGCGCTGTAGTGGTTGAGGCCGCTGTAGAACAGTTCCACCCGGCGAGCGGCACCCTCCGGCCCCGCGGTCGGGAAGGCGGTCGGCTCCCCGCCCCCTTCCGGGATCCGCGCGGTCCATGTCTCCACACCGACCGCGTGCGCGAGCAGCGGCAGGAGCAGCTCGCCCTGCGGGGTGTCCCAGCGCTGCCTCCAGTTCTGCACCGTCGCGAGGGCGGCGGAGAACTCCTCGCGCGAGAGGGGCGCCTCGCTCAGCGGATAGGAAGCGCTCAGCAGGCGTCGCAACTCCGCGTCGTCCAGCTCGTCCGGGGCGGGCAGCAGACCCCGCGCCGCGAGGTGGTCCAGCATCTGCTGGTCCGTCACGGTGTCCCCCCCAGGGGGCGGCGGCGCGCTCTCGTCGTCGGCGGGGCTGTCCAGGGACGTCCGGAACCGGGCGTGGAGCTCCTCGGCCTCGAAGGTGGCGGGATGGGTGACGGCATCCACCCCGAGCTCTTCCAGCAGTTCCAGCAGCCGGGGACGGCGCATCGACCGCAGATCCCCGGTGAACGCGGCCGTGCGGGTCCTGCGCAGTTGGCCGATGATCCGGGCGGGCAGTCTGCCTTCCGCGTCCGCCGTGACGAGATACCGCTCCACGTGGTCGCGCAGCGCCGCGACGACCAGATGCGCGTGAGGATGGACCGGCAGGGCGGGTGCCCGCGGGGAGTAGGACTCCGCGATCCGCCGGAGGTCCCCGCGTACGCGAGCCGGATCGCCCAGCCACTGGGCGGCCCGCCCGGACAGGGCGGGGAGGCTGTCGCGCACGAGCTGCGGATCGCTTCCCACGAACGCGTACAGGAGGCACTCGCCGTTGGCCAGTGTGCTGACCGGCCGGCCGCGGGGGCGCCTGGACGCACCGCTCCCACCGGTGTCCTCCCCCGTCGCCGTGCCGTCGCCCGGGGCGGTGCCCGCGCCCTTGGCGGCTTTCCCCTTCCCCTTCGTGTCCTGCGCCTTCCCGCCCTTCGCCCGTTCGCCTCCCGCTCCCTCGTTTTCGACTCCGGCGTGCGTACTCCCGTCCGCCGAAGGGGCCTTCCGCTTCCCGGCCGGCTTCGACGTCGCCTCGCTCACGATCGGAACGACGCTCGGGGCGGGCGCGTCGCGGACCGCCCGGGGGGCCGGGGGAGGGGCGTCACGGCCCGGGCGACGGGCCGGAGTCGATGCCAGGGAGCTGAGCGGGGTGGGGATCGTTCCCACCCCGGCACGGTTCCGCTCCTCGTCCAGTGCGGTGGCGAGCGCGGGCAGCCTGCCGGCCGCCGCCGTCCGGACATCGGCCAGACGGCTCTGCTCCCGCAGCGCCGCCGCCACCTGCCGGTCGAGCGAGTCCCGGCCGACCAACGCCTCGTCGCGGAGCGCGGCGGCCTTCGCCACCTCGCTCTCCGTCTCCCGGAGACCCCTCTCGCGGGCCTCCGCCTCGCTCCGGGCCTCCGCGGCCCGGGGCCGGGCGGCCGCGAGCCGGTCCCTCGCCCGGGTCAGTTCCGCCCGGGCGGTGTCGAGCGCGGCGGTCTGCTCGGCGAGCGTCCTGCGGTCCTCCGTGAGTCCGTCGCGGACCTCCCGGAGCCGCGCACGGGCCTGAGCGATGCGCAGACGCGCCTTCTCCGCGCTCCCTTCCAGCGAGGCGGTCCTCTCCGGTGAGGTGGTCCTCTCCGATGGGCCGCTGCTTTCTCCGGGCGCGTTCGGGGTGGGGGAGGAGGGCCCTTCCGGCGAGGCCGCCCCGGCGGGCGTCCCCACCTCGGACGCGACCACTTCACCGGTGCCGTCCTTTTCCCTGGCGGCCTCCAACGCCCTTTCGATCCTGCCGAGTTCGGCCTCCACGGTGATGACCTCGGTGGTCAGCACCACTTCCGTGCGCTCGTCGGAGGCGATCCGTTCCCGCAGCTCCGGCACGGATCCGCTCAGACGGGACCGGGCCTCCGCCCAGCGCGTCCGGTCGCGTTCGGCGCCCGACACCGCTTCCGCGCGCCTCTCGGCTTCCTCCCGCGCGGTCCGGAGGTTCTCACGGTCGGTGCCGGCGGTGAGCTCCCGGGCGGTCAGGGTGTCCGCCGCGTCGGCCAGCAGCCGGTGGGCTTCCGCCTGCCTCGGCCGCAGTTCCAGTTCGTGCAGCCGAGCCTCGCGCTGGTCGTGGGAGGCCTCCGACAGCGAGACCGCCTGATTGCCGAAGGCCTGCCAGGCCCGCCCCACGGCCGGGTCCACGCCGGGGCCGTTCGTGAGCGCCCCGTCCGCGCCGAAACCCCAGTGCCGCAGCGCGTCGCCGGTCCGGATCATCAGCTCGACCGGCTTCCCCGCGAGTGCGGCGGTACGCGACGCCACGAACAGGGCGCGTCCCAGCCTGCCCCCGTCCGGATCCGGACCCAGCGCGAGCCACAGCTGCGCGGAGTCGTCCGCCTCGATTCCCCTCCGCAGCACGGCCGGCAGGTCCGTGACCGGGTGGCGGGACCAGTCGCGCAGATCTGCGGCGTCCTGATCGGCGAGCATCGCGGGCAGGTCGTACACGTGCGGCCGGGGGCGCGGCGGGGTGATGCCGTGACCGAGGACGTCGCGTTCCTGGACGCGCAGGGTCGTCGTCCCGGTCACATGGCGTGTGCCGTCCGGTCCGTGCACGGTGATGTGGGTGTCGGCGAGCACGGCGTACGTGCGGGTACCCCTGCCGTCGGTGGGAAGGGAGGTGCTCCCGATCTTCAGCCACTCGCGGCGCCCACCGCCGACGGCCGACGCGTTGCCCTGCCCCTGGGGCTGCTGGACCAGGACGGGAACGGTGGTGCCCACCAGATCACGGTTCGGATCGTCCGCGCTGTACGTCCCCTGGAACGACACCCCGCCGGTGGTGCCGCTGCTCAGGGAGGAGCCGGCGGAGACGGCGTCCACCCGCAGACGGTCGAGCGTCACGTCCCCGCCGTCGCTGGTCGAGCGGGGGTTGTGCAGCGAGACGGAGAGCACCGGTACTCCGGACGGCCCGGTACGGGTGGGCCACGCGCCCGGCATCGACTCGGTGAGGCCTCCCGTGGTGCGCGGCCAGTCCAGCGCCATCTCGCCCGCCTGGACCAGTTCGCCGATCCGTACGGCGGTCGCCTCTCCCGACGTCGACACCGTCTGCGCGCGGAAGGACGCGGCCTGGTCGGGGGCCACGGCGTCGATCGCGTCGACGAGCTGCTCCCAGGCGTCGAATCCGAACACCGGGGCCGGGCCGGTCGGGACGATCCGGTTCTCCGGGAGGAACGGCCCGGTGCCCGCGGGGTCGTCCGCCGACAGGGCGGGCGGCGGCGGAGCCTGCGCGACCCGGTCGTCCGCCGTCGTCTCGCTGCCGGTGAACCGCAGTGCCAGCCGCGCCGGGACCCGCACCGAGCTCTCGGGCCGGCCGGTCAGGGTCCTGGTGATCCACGTACCGAGGCCGGCGTCCTCGTCGCTGAACGAGATCAGCCCGTTCTCCAGCACTCCGCCGAAGTAGTTGAGGGGCCAGTCGACGACGGGAGCGGAGCGGACCGTGGCGGTGTAGTCGTACCCGACCTCGAAGTCCGCCGCGCTGTCCGTCCTCAGCCAGAAGCGGTTCTCGGCGGATTCGGTGGCCTTCGCCGTCTGCGTGCGGGTACTGCTCGCCGTCAGCGAGGGCCCGGCGCGGTCCGTCCTCGTGTCCGACTCGGGGCGGGGGTACTGCGTCGTCGGGTTGAGCGTCACCGCGTGCTGCCTCGTCGAAGCCGCGCTGTGGCTGGTCGCGGCGGCCGTGTGCGCGTGGTACTGCTCCAGGCCCGTGCCCGCACCGGCCGGGGTGCCCCGCACCGTCGCCCGCTGCTCCGGGGCCGGGCGGGGACGAGCGGTGAGGGTGACCTCCACCAGTCGCGCACCGCCCAGAGCGACATGGCGGAAGTGGAACCGCTGGGTCCCGGCGGGTCCCCGCCCGGGCAGCGCGCGCAGGGCGCTCGGCGAGGTGTAGTCGGCGATCCGTGCCCGGACTCCCGGCAGGTAGGAGGCGTGGCCCGGCCTGGTGGATCCCGGCGCCTCCCGCTCGATCAGGGCGGTCAGCTCCTCCCGAAGCCGGTCACGCCGCTCGGGCCCGTCCAAGGGGTCGGCCGGCGTGGCGTCCGTACCGTCGCCCTGCCCGGAGGAATCGGATGCCCGGCCGGGCCCGCTTCCGGGGGGTGCGACGCTCCCCGTCCCGTCGAGCTGGGTGACCGAGAGGACTCCGGCCAGGCCCAGTTCGCCGGTGCGCGTGTAGTGCTCCGGCAGCCGGAGGCTCGCCACCGGCGGAGCGGGCTGCTCCGGTGCATCGTCCATTCCCCTGAACCACCGCTCATCGCGGCGGAGTTGATGGTCCGTCACGAGAAACTGCACTGCCCGGGGGACGTCCACCGCCAGCGTGACGTCCGTACCACTGCCCACACCGAAGGTGTTTCCGACCGCGTTGCGGGTGCCCCGGCGAACGGTCACCAGATACGTCGCGTCGGCGCCGATCCGGTGCTGCTGCCCGCTCTCGGTCGCCGTACGGTTCACGGCGGTTGCCGACCCGAGGGAGTCCGCGGTGTCCGACTTCGCGGTCCAGCCGTACGCGCCGGACGGGCCGAACCGGTCGGGCCGGTCCGGCTTCTCCCGCGTCGCGGAGGCTTCGGGCGACGGCTTCCCCTGCGAGGCGGTGGAGTCGGACGACGGTTCCGGCGAGGCGGTGGGCTTGGTGCCCTGGGAGGCGGTGCCGGTGAACCCCAGCCGGTGGCTCGTGGAGACGGTTTGCGCCTGGGTCGCCGTGTCGTTGGAGCTGAGGCCCGTCTCCAGGTACTGCCTCGCGCCGTGCATGAGCCTGGGGTGGTGGAGGTATCCGCGGATCTCGACCGAGTACTCCTGGTCGGCGCCGAGACCCGGCAGGGTGATGCCCTCGATCACGTACCCGCTCTTGAAGATCTGGTGGGCGCGCGCGGTGAGGGTACCCGGTGCCGTCGCCGCGAGCAGCACCTCGTGCGCGACCGTGGTGGGGTCGGTGGGACTCTGCCCGGCCAGCGACTCCGACACCAGGCGGGTCACGGAGGCCACCACGCCCGGCGCGTGCGGCGCGGCGGGCGGCGGGTTGTGGAGCGGCAGCACACCACCGTCGTCCGGTGCGGCCGGCGGCCCGGCCGCGACCTGACGGAAGGCGTCCCTCAGGGCACCGGACCCGCGCACCACATCCACCAGAGCGTCGTCCGGGAGGCGCACCACCGACGGCAAGGGAGTGCCGTCGGGCCCGGACATGGCGAGCAGGTCCGCGTCGTTGCCGGCACCGGGGGCGGTGCGCGGCGGGCGGATGACGGCGGCCGGTGCCGGAGGAGTCCGCCGGGTCTCCTCGCCCTCGGGGACGGCCAGCGTGCGGTGGTGCGGCACCGAGAGGGTGATGTGACCGGCCACCGAGACCGGCGGGGGACCGGCATGCTCCGCTCCCGCGGTCAGCTCGGCGAACCGCACACGCGGAACGTCGCCCGATTCGCCGTACAGGTCCAGGGAGAACCGGGCGGGGATCTCGAAACGTTCGCTCGACTGCCCGGAGCTGATGAACAACTGGTCGTGGCCCACGCCCGCGCCCACGGTCGCCGCGTGGCCGGCCTGCCACGAGAAGAGGTAGTCGCCCGCACCCCCCAGGGTCCAGCCGTTCGACCCGGCGGGGAAATTGACCCCGGCACCGAAACCGGCCGAGAGACCGTATCCGGTCGCCTGCTGTTCGGTGCCGGGGACGCCCAGCGTCGCCAGTCCGATGCCCTGGATGTGGGGCAGCGTCCGGACGTGCCGGGACACCGCCTCCGGACGCGTGTCGCGTACGGCCGACAGCCGCAGCTGGACCCGGCGGGTCCCGGTCGGGGTGGGCCGGTCCAGCCACAGGGAGTGGCCACCCTCGACCATGGCGTCGGTGGCGGCGCGCTGCCCGATCTCCGAGCGGGCCTGCTCGAAGCGCCGGAGATTCGACAACTGGTCCTGTACCAGTGCCTCGTCCGGCAGAACCCTGCTCCGTCCGTGGGTGGCCGCCGGGAGATAGCCTTCGGTGCGCAGCCACCGCTCGGCCTGCTGGAACAGCGCCTCCGTGCCGGTCACCTCCAACGGGGTCGCGGTGATGCCGATGCCCTGCAGGTTCTCCAGCTCGGACGGCAGCGCGCGCCGCGCCGCGGCATCCGGTACGGTGCCCTGCGCGTCCTCGGCGGTGAGGACGCGCAGCTGCATCCCCCCGGCCCAGGGGGCGAACGTGTGGGGCACCTCGCCGCCACCGGGCCGCACCAGCGTCAGGGTGTGGGTGACGGTGGCGGGCGTGAGCAGATGGCTCCGGTTGCTCCGCACGGCGTGCATGATCGCGGCGGTGCCGCCGCTGGACAGCGATTCGCTCGTCTGCCAGGTCGCCCCACCCTTGCCCACGACACTGCCGCCCACGACCGCGGCCGCCGCGGCATGACCCCGGGACGTGTCCTGGGTGAGCGACGGACCGACGCTGACGTTCAGCGCGACACCGCTGGTGAACTTCGCCTGACCGTCCACCTTCACCGTCTGGACGACATGGCTCTCCAGATTGATCTTGGTGTCCACACTCCTGCGGGTGGGGGTGCCGGGAACGGCCGTCGTGGTCAGCTTGAACATGCCGATGGCCCGGCCGGAGGAGTCGAGCAGAACGGGCGAGTACAGACCGCCGCGCCGCTGCAGGGGAAGCGTGCCGCGCAGGGTGGGTTCGGAGAGGAAGGTCTCCAGCTCCTGGACCGACGTGGACGACAGCCCCGCGAGCTCCGCACGGAAGACCTCACGTGCCTCCTCCAGCAGCCGTTGCGGCTCGGAGACCGCGTCCACGCCCCACACCGGAAGATCGTCCAGACGCGCCGGAGCGGGCAGCGGGTTGCCCGAGGTGTCGTCGACCGCCAGGTGCTCCGGGAACCAGACCGTGACCGGTCCGTGCCGCTCCGGCGGGCCCCAGGTGTCGCCCGGAGCCAGACGCGGGGTGTCGACCCGGACCTCCCAGCCGGAGGTGAACTCGTACGCCTGTGAGAGCTCGTTGCTGCGTTGCGCGGTCGTCGACTGCACGGCGTGCGTCACGGTCGTCGAGGACGAGTACTGGTTGTGGGTCAGGGAGAGGGACGGGGACACGTTGACGGCCCGCGCGGCGCCCGCCGCCAGGATCGGGAACGACCCCGACCAAGGAACCGGGACCGTGCGGTACGTGCCCGATGTCGCGGTGTCGGCGGTCTCCTGACCACCCTGCCCCCGGCGCTCCACCCGGACGTCGGGGTCGGCCGGATCCAGCCGCCCGCTGCGCCCGGACCTCGCCGGATCGCTCAGACCCAGCCGTACGTCCACCGTACGGCCGCGCCCCGCGACGTCGACGGTGACGCGGTGGCCGGCGCTGGAGAGCAGATAGGGAAGGTTGATCGCCATCTGCTCGGCGCTCAGTACGTCCTGGAGCCGTGTCAGTACCGGGTGCCCGTCGGCCGGTGCGACCACGCCGAGCGACCGCAGGATCTGGCGGTGCACCCCGTCCACGACCGCGGCGGGCAGCGGCTCCACCTGGACCAGCCCGACGACGCCGTCGTGACGCGACCCGTAGTCGCTCACATAGGTGGAGGGAGGCGGGGGCGGGGGAACGGACTTCCCGGGCGCCACGAGATCCTTGATCTCGGGGATCTCGGGGATCTCGGGGATCTCGGGGATCTCGGGGATCTCGGGGGTCTCGGGGATCTCGGGGGTCTCGGGGAACTTGGGGGACTCGGGACTCTCCCGGGTCTCCGGTGCCGTGCGGCTGTCCGACGGGCCGCCCGGGGCCTTCGTGAACTCCGGCTCTTCCGCGAACTCCGGAGTCCCCGGCACCGCGCTTTCCGGTGGCACCGCGGCTGAGACGGTTTCCCCGGCCTTCGGGACGTCCGGTCCGGGCTGTCCGTCCGGGACGGGCGACGCAACCGAAGCGGTCGTGGAGGTCGGGGCGGTCGCGAGGAACGACGGAAGGGGGGAGCTCGTGGTCGCCGGCTGCCCGTGGGCCGGGGCTGGGGTCGTCCCGTCGAGGGGGCCGTCGACCGGGCGCGGGGCACGCGGGTCGGCTCCGAGGGTGAGATCCGGAGCACGTCGCTCGCCGGTGGCACGGGGCGGGATCCGCGTGGGAAGGGAACCGTCGCCGGTCAGGGTCGGGCCGGGCGGGGGCACCTCGCCGATGAGGGCGCCCAGGAGGGCGAGGTGGCGGGGACGCAGTCCGGCCTGGACGTAACTCCCGGCATCGGAACCGAGGTCCTCGGGCCCCGCCACCCCCGCGGATTGCAGGGCCTCGGTGGCCGGCCGGTCGTACCGCCCCATCAGGCTGCCCGGCACGTCGGGGCGGTGCGGCGCCGAGGTGTCCGGGGACTCGTCGCGCAGACCGAGCTGGTGCCCGATCTCGTGGGCGAGGTCGTTCTCCGTCGCGTCGAGCAGCCAGGTGTGCTGCGACATCGCCAGGTCCGGGACCGGATTCCTGACGGACACTTCCAGGTGTGCGCCGCCCCGGGGATCGGCGGGCACCACGCTGACGTGCAGCTTGTCGCCGTTGGGCAGCAGGTGCCCAGGGGCGTTGAAGACCCGTTCCACCCCCTCGGCCATGCGCTGCCACATGTCCTCCCGGGCCTGGGACGGGAGGCCCTCGGCGCCGGTCAGGGCGACCTCCACGGTGAGGTCCGTGACCGGTACGCCCTCGTGGACGAAGCGGCGCACGTCGAAGCCCGAGTGGACGACGTACTGGGTGGTACCCGAACCGTCGCGGGACGGCGGCGCGGAAACCGGGTCGACCCAGGTGTGCTGCCGCCCCACCGGGGGCACCGCGGCCCTGGCCTCGTTCCATCCGGGGGCCGACGGGGCTGTGACGGGGGAGATCCCGAGGGGAACAGCGGCCGGGGCGGCTTCCGCTGCCACGTTCCGCTCCACGTCCCCCCGGTCCAGGTCCCGGTCCAGGTCCCCCGGGTCCAGGTTCCGGTCCGGGTCCACGTCCCCCCGGTCCACGTTCCGGTCCCGGTCCATGTCCGGGGCAGGGCCCGTGGCTGCGGACGGGGATGCGGGGGATGCCGGGGTGGCCGGGGCCACGCCCGTCTGCCGGCCGGCAGCGGCGGACGACGGCCTGTCCAAGCCGGGGAGGGGCTCGGTCCCGGGGCCGGATCCGTTGCCGTCTTCGAAGGCGGCATCCTGGACCGGAGAGTCCTCCGTGGTTCCCGGCACCGGCTGGGTGGATCCGGTGGACGGACGAGGCGAGCCGGCGGCCGTGGTGGGCGCGGCGGAGGGCGCGGGCCGGTCGGCGGCGTCCGGTCGGTCGTCCGTCGTCCCCGTACCGGACCCGTTCGGTGGGACACCGGCATCGACCTCGATCCCGGCCTTGGTCTCCGTGTTCCGGACCTGCGTGTCCGGAGCTTCCGCGTCCGGGTCGTCCGGGTCCGAAGCTCCTGTGTTCGAGGACTTCGGGTCCGAGGCTCCGGCGGGGAGCGGTGCACCGCTCGGCCTGCCGCCCTTGGCGCCACCGCCGGACGCGGCGGGCGCGTCGCCCCCCACCGCGGGCAGTGGCGCGCCGCGCGTCGGGGCGGGTGCGGGCGTGCCGCGGACTCCGGTAAGCGTGCTTGACGGAATGCCGCCGTTCCCGCCGGTGCCGGTGCCGGTGCCGGCACCGGTATCCGGGAGCGTGCGCGTGTCCGCGTCGTCCTGCGTGAGTACGGAGGGCCCGTCGCTCGTCCGCGCACGACCGGGTGTCCGCACGCCTCGGTCCGGGCGAACCGCGCCGGTGTCACTGTTCCCTCCGACGCCTCCGACGCCTCCGACGCCTCCGACGCCTCCGACGGTCTCCGGTCGGCCTCCGGAGTCCGGCCGCGTGTCCGTTCGGGGGGCGCGGTCGCCGTTGCCGGTGGTGTCGCGGTCACCGTCGCCGGTGCCGACCGTGTCGACCTCGATGTTCTTGAACCCCAGCCCCTCGCCCAGCGAGTTGCCGAACTTCTCCGTACCGTCCTCGATCCCCTTCTCCACCACCGAACTGATGCCTGAACCGAGGAAGGTGTCCCAACTGGTCGTCCACTTGCCGTCGAAGAGCCCGCCGACGAAGATCTCCGCGACCGCCTCCGACGCTCCGGAGACGAGGAAGTCGTCGCCGGCGTCCGCGGCTCCGTCGAGCATGTTCTTCGTCTTCGTCTTCGGCGGGTTGGTGACCTTCGTGGTGATGTCCGAAAGATTCTTGTTGAAGGGATTGCCGCCGGGATTGTCGAAGACGTTCCTGAACGCCTTCCCGAAGTTGTTCGTCACCGACGAGAACAGGCCGTGGAAGGCCCCGGCCAGCGCGCCGAACGCGCCGTCCTTGAAGATCTGCCCCCAGTCGAACCCGTCGGGGCGCCGGCCCGCCGGGGCGAGAGTCATCATCGCCAGCCGCACCGCGAACGTCTGGAAGGCCTCCTGGAAAGCCTCGGAGAGGCTCGGCAGCAGGTGGGTGCGCTTGAGCAGAGTGTCCAGCGCGGTCAGGATCGCGACCCGGCTGCGCGCCTTCGCCACGGCGACCTGGCTCGACGCCGAACCACCCGTGAAGACCGACAGAGCGAGGATGACGGCCAGTTCTATGAGGAGCCGCACCAGCTCCGCGATGATCTGCCACTTGGACTCCATGATGTCCATGGAGCTCTTGATCCTGCCCTGGGCGATCGTGTCCAGCTGCCCGGCGAACTCCTTGAGGTGGTTCGTACCGCCCTGGTCCACGAACAGGTGCATCGCGCGGACGTAGTTGTCACCGACCTGTGGCGGCAGGGCCCGTCCCACCCCGGCCACGGACTGCTCGATCAGGTCGGACAGGTCCACGACCCGCTTGCCCAAGCGGTGGTACGGCTCGTGGCTCGCGTAGGCCTTGTCCTCGTCCGCTTGGAGCATCCGCTCGCCGATGAGCACGAAGAGCAGATTGTTCAGCTGGGGCGAGACCTGGATGGACATCGGGAGATCAGTGCTTTCCGCCGTGGGAGCCGCTGCCGGAGGACCTGTGGATCGAGTCGAGAACGCCCGACTGCGTGGAGAGGATGTTGCCCAGGTTCGCCAGGGTGCCGTCCGCCACTCCGACGATGGCGTCGGAGAGCGCCACGCCCGTCTCCACCGCCGCCTTGCGCTCCTTCCGCTCCTGCGGCAGTACCTCCTTCGCGTAACTGTCGTCCGTGCCGGGCCAGTCCCGCGTGAGGTTCACCGAGGAGACGAAGTCGTGCACGATCTCCCGCGCCAAGGCGCTGATCTGGTCGATCTGTCGAGAACCCGCCTGGAGCCTTCCCGGCTCGGCGAAGTAGGCGTTTCCTTCGGGCATCGCTCAGTCCTCCGCGTCGTCGCTGATCTCGTCCCGGAGCCGGCGTGCCGAGGGCCTTCCCTCCTCGGCCCGCGGTCCTTCCAGCACCCCCGGCCCGAATATCCTGTTCCAGTCGACGTCCACTCCCGTCAGTTCCGGTACTCCGGAACTGGCCGCGGTGAACGGCTCGAACGTCCGCATCACGCGGCGGGCCATCTGCGCCCTCGCCTCCTGGACCGTCTCCAGGACACTCACCGCGAGCTGCGAGGCCGCCATCGTGCGGTACTTCCCGTCGAGGAACTTCAGCGCCTGCAGATCGCCCTGCGCGGTGACCGTCACCTCCACGGAGCGGTCCTGCGACCGCACGGTGCAGCTGGCCCCGCTCAGTTCCGACTCGGCCCGCGCCACCGCGGCCTCGGTCGCCGCCAGTTCGGCCATCGCCTGCGCGAGCCGCTGCTCGATCGACTCCTTCACCGCTGGACCTCCGTCCCGGCCACGCCATGAACCGCCTTCCCGATCGGGTTCGTACGCCTCATCGTCCGATCACCGCGGGCGAGCCCCCTTCGTCGGTGCCCCAGACGTCCTCGTCCTCGGCGACCCAGCTGTTGCGCGCCCGGTCACCGCTCTCGGTGGACTGACCGGCCTGAGCGCCGCCGCCCCCGCCGCCGGGGTAGAAGGGGCTGGAACTCGTCGCCGTACCGCCCCGGGTGACACGGATCTCCTCGTCCTCGTCCGCTACGGCCCCGCGCGCCCGGGACCCCGACGCGCGCCTGCTGACGGCGCCGCCGGTCTCGGACAGCACATTGCGCACGCGTTCGGAGGAGCCGCCGCCGCCTCCGCCGCCCATCCCGCCCATACCTCCGCCGCCCATGCCACCGCCCATGCCGGACGGGTTCAACGGGACACCGCTGGGCGACCCCGACGATCCGGAGGACCCCTCGGCGGCGGCCGCGAGTACTCCCGAGGAGCCCCCGGGAGCCCCCAGTGCGCCTCCGGTGTACGGAGTGCTGTCGTAGTCCTCGTAGGCCGCGGAGTCGTCCAGGAGGGAACCGCTGCCGCCCGGGGAAAGACCGCCCGAGGAAAGCCCCCCTGAGGAGAGACCGCCCGAGGAGAGCCCGTCATGGTTCAGCGAGGTGAGCGAATCGAAGGAGGAGCCCGCCGTCCCCGGCCCCGACGAGCCGTTCAGCGAGCTCGACCCCGTGGTCGGGATGTCGGGGAAGTCCAGATCCAGACCGCCGCCCGGTGACGAACCGTTGAGATCCGTCGTCGTGCTGGTCCCGTTCGGCGCGGTGGTGGTGAGAGCACCGGTGCCGGGGTCGAGGATCTCCTTGGTCCCGTCCGGATACGTCGTGGTGAGGGTGCCGTCGGGGTTGAGGGTGGTGACGCTGCCGTCGGGGTTGGTGAAGCCGACACCGCTGTTCAGGTGGCTGGTGGTGACGGTGCCGTCGGGTGCGGTGGTCGTGACCGTTCCGGTGGCCGGGTCGATCTTCTGGACCGTCCCGTCCGGGTAGGTCGTCGCCAGTGAGCCGTCGGGGTTCAGCTGGGCGGTGTTGCCGTCGGCCGTGGTGAACGCACCCGTGTGCGGATGGAGCGTGCTCTGGGTGACGGTCCCGTCGGGCGCGGTGGTGGAGACGGCTCCGGTGTCCGGATCGAGATTCTGAACGGTGCCGTCCGGCCGCGTCGTGGTGAGGGTGCCGTCGGGGTTGAGGGTGGTGACGCTGCCGTCGGGGTTGGTGAAGCCGACACCGGTGTTCAGGTCGCTGGTGGTGACGGTGCCGTCCGGCGAGGTGGTCGTGACCGTTCCCGCGGCCGGGTCGACCTTCTGGACCGTCCCGTCCGGGTAGGTCGTCGTCAGCGAACCGTCCGCGTTCAACTGGGTGGTGCTGCCGTCCGGGTTGGTCAGGGCGTCGAGGCCGAGCCCGCCGTTGAGATCCGAGGTCTTCCCGTCGTTCTTCGACGGCGAGGTCAGCCCCGGCAGGTTCAGCCCCCCGGTCAGCCCCTCCAGGTTCGGGCCGGTGAGGCCGTTGAGATCGGTCGTGGTGTCGGTTCCGAGGCCCCCGGTGCCCGGATCGCCGCCCAGTCCGCCCAGGCCGTCGTCGAGACCACTGACGGCCTCGTTCAGCCCGTCGTTGATTCCGTCGAGCCCGCTGTTGAGGTTGTCGACGGACTCTCCCAACCCGTCGTTGATGTCGTTCAGGCCCTTGCTGAGCCCGTCGCCCAGCCCGTCCCCGAGACCGTTCAGGCTGTCGTTGAGCCCGCTGGTGACGTCGTTCAGGTTCTCGTTGAGCCCGTCGTTGATGTCGTTCAGGTTCTTGTTCAGGTTGTCGTTGAGGTTGTCGAAGTTGTCGCCCAGCCCGTTCCCCAGATTGTTGAGGGTGTCGTTCAAGGTGTTGCTGTTGTTCTCGGCCTCCTCCCGCGCGAGGTCGGCCTCGTCCTTCTGGTACTCCTCGGACAGCGTCGAGGTGTCCTTCGTCTTCAGCGGTTCGTCGAAGGCGTCCTGCACGTCGATCCAGGCGTTGTTCACGTTGGTCAACGCCGTCGTCGCCACCGGGATGAGCTGCGCCTCGATGTAGTCGTTCCACCGCTTGACGGCGGCCTCGCCGATCTTCTTCCAGTTCGCCGTGTCGTTGAGATCGCCGTAGACCGGGTGGTTCTGCTTGAACGCGGCCGTCGACGAGTAGGTGACGGTCGTCGAGTAGTAGCCCCCGGAGGTGTGCTGCTGGATGTGCGGGATGTTGTTCTCCAGCACCCACGCCGAGACCTGGTCGAGGATTTCCAGCACCGACCGGTGCGGGTCGTGTTCCCGCGTGTTCGCCCAGGTCGTCCACGCGTTGCGCAGGTTGGTGGCCTCGTCGATCAGCGTCTTCTGCGCCGAGATCAGCGCGTCGCTCAGCCGGGACTTCGGCACGTAGCCCGTGGGGCTGGTGTGGGTGCCGGTGTACGTGGCTCCGCCCATCTGCTCGACGTAACTGTCGTAGTTCTTGTGCAGTTGGTGCACCAGGTGCCAGAAGAGTCCCGCGGCCTTGCCCCGCCATGCGGACTGGTCGCCGCCCAGGGAGGTCTCCCACTGCGCGAGGGCAGTCGCGTGCTCGTTGAAGAACCCCAGCGCCCGGTCGAAGGCACGGCCCGTCCGCTCGAACGAGTCGAGGTCGACGGCCTCGTTGTTGAGCACCGCCAGCCCGCTGTACGAGAAACCCCGGCTCGAACGGGTGTCGAGCAGTTCGTCCAGGGCCCCCTTCGACCCGCTGACGTACTGGCCCAGCGGGCCGAAGTCCCACTCGTCGCCGTAGTGGCCGGTGAACTCACCGCCGGCCATGGTCTCTCCCTGCTCCAGCAGCCGCGCCTGGCCGTTCGCGTCCGTCGGTACGCCGATGAAGACGATGCGGGCCCGCCGCATCGACACCCCGCTGTGGCTGCCGTCCCCGCCCGCGTTGTAGAAGGTGAGGTCGTAGTCCTCGCCCGAGTGCGTCATCCAGCCGCTGAGGGCGGAGAAGTCGTTCGCGGTGACCGCGCGCATACCGGTGTCCTGGATGTCCATCCGGAACAGTGGAATGCCCTCCTTGCTGCTCAGCTTCTCGAAGAGCCCTTTTCGGCTGGGAACGCCGTACCCGGTGAAGAGGGTGACGGCCTTGCCCCAGTAGTCGTCGGTGTCGTAGTTGGCCGGCATGGCGAGAACTCCGCGGATGGTGGGGGTGCGGGCAGGAAGGGCGGGGACGGGCGCGTCCCGCAGGCGTACGGCCCGGGTCAGGCCTCCGTGGAACCGCCGCCCAGGTCCGTGTCGACGTCGGAGAAGATGTCCAGCAACTTCTCACCGTCGATGGAGGTGAGCGAGGTTCCCTGCGTCTTGAGCAGCGTTCTGATCGTCTCGCCCAAGTCCCTGTCGATGTCCGCGAAGAGGGTGCCCTGGGCGTCGAAGATCTCGTCGATAGCCTCGGCCGCCGTCTTGACCACCGTCACCAGACTGGAGCCGCTCACGGTTTCGTCGCCGGCCATCAGCCCGATCGCGAGCACGGGGTTCTCGTCGATGTGCTCGGGCGTGGTGATGCCCTTCACGATGCTGTGCAACGCCCGGACACCTGCCTCGTCCTTGCCGATGGCCTTGAGATCGGCGATGAAGTCCGCGACGTCGATGTCCTTGAACCGCTGAAGACCGGCCGAGTCCAGATGGGTGAGATCTGCCATGACGTCCTCCTGCTGAGTGTCCTGCGTCCGGAAGGTGCGGGCCGGGCGGCCCGGTCCGGCCGGGTGCCGCCCGGCCCTGAGCCGCGTCAGCGGCCGATGGTGACCTCGGACCACATCTGGGTCAGCGAGTTCTCGCTGTACTTGTAGCTGTCGGAGATGTCCGTCAGCAGCCCGGAGTGCGAGGTGAGCAGGGTCTCCATGTTCTTCACCGCGCCGTCCCAGGCCGCCTGCTTCTGGCGGTAGGTGTCGGCGTCGGTGCCGTACCACGTCTTGATGAGCTCGCCGAGTTCCGCTTCGAGTGAGGACAGCGTGTTCGCGATGGCCTTCGTCTGCTGGACCATGTCGTCGGCGGCGTTGTTCATGTGGTTGTAGTCGACGTAGATGTAACCGTCGGTCAGGTTGTCGGGCACGGAAGTCTTCTCTCGTTCGGAGGGATGGTGTGAGTACGGACTCCGGGCCCAGGGCCTCTCGTCGGATCATGCTGGGCCCGCGTGCCTGTGGCACACCTCGCGGCGTTGTCGTCGGTCGGCGCCCGGCCCCGCTCCCTGGCCCAGCCCGGTCCGGACGAAGCCCCCGGGCTTCAGCCGGCGAGCTGGTCGAAAGCCGACTGCGACTGCGAGTAAGCCTGGTTGATCGAGTCGTTCGAAGAGCCCTGGGTCTTGTTGTGCTGCACCAGGCTCTGGTTCAGCTTGTCGACCATGTCCTCCAGGTTCCGCAGGATCACGTTGGCCTGGTCGTCCCACTGCTTGAGCAACTGGCCGAACTGGCCGCCGTCGCTGCCCTGGTAGCCGCTCGACAGAGTGGCGCGGGTGGCGTCGACGTCCTGGCGTGACTTGAGAATGCCGCTGAAGGCGCTCTCCAGGGCCTGGATGCCGTTGCGGGTCGACTGTTCACTGGACTGCTGTCCTGCCATGGGTCCACCTCTTCGATGCTCGGTGTCAATCCGATTCGTGGAGACTAGAGTTCAGCAAGTTGACTGTGCAACAGAACCTCGAATGCCAGAGCTTCTGTTGAGGTAGCGACAACTCCACCTCATACATATGTCGTTCACGTGAAACCGACTCCGTCCGACGGCGCTGTGACGGCGGAATTCAGCCAGTTCCGGTTGTCCTCGGGCTGTTCCCCTTGCCTTGCGCCGTCCTGGAGGCCGGCAGTGGCCGGATCCGCGTCCCCGCAGGAGGCCGCGGTGAGCGGTGCGGCGCCGCCGGAAGCGGCCGCCGTACTGAGATCAGGGCCGGTCGCCAGCATCGCGAGCAGCGGTGAGGGCAGATCCTCAGCCGCCACGTCGCCGTATCCCAGGGCGTCGAGTGCCGCTTGGTCGGCCACGCGGTACTTGATGCCGTCGTCACCCACCAGATACGTCGTGTTGCCGACCCGGCCGCCCGCCGCTCCCAGGACCCTCACCAGAACCCCGTGACCGGGCCGGGCGACGACCGCGTCCACCGCCAGGCACGGTGCCGATACCCGGTCCGAGGTGCCCTGCGCGACGGGCGTCAGCGAGTCCACCGGCACCACGGCCGACGTGACCCGGGTGGCCCCCGCGTGGGTGCTCACCCGGGTGCAGACCGCGGACCGGTCCGCCACGGAAACCGCCTTCGGCGGACTGTCCGGCAGCCCCTCGACCGATGCGCCCCTGCTCGCCGTGGCAGGCGCCTGGTGGTCGCCGAGGACGTCGGCGCCGATCTGCCGGGCCGCCGGAGAACCACCCCCGTACGCCTTCTCCCGGGTGGCCGGATCGCCCAGGACGAGAGCCGTCCCCGTGGTCGTCAGCGGCACGAGTCCCTCGGACCGGAGCTGGTACTGCTGGGTCCCGGAACCGGGCACCCGCACGGTGAAGACCTGGCCCACCCTGGTCGCCGAACCGCCCAGCGAAGGCCCGGCGGAACCCAGCCCCGGCACGGCCCGGGGAGCGAGGTCGGGACCCGCCACCAGGGCGTCCAGGAAGGCCGCCGACACAGGGCGGGGCGTCACCGATCCGTAGCCGAGGGAGAGGACCGCGCCCGACTTCGCATCGAGCCGCAGCCGACTGCCCTGCCACACCAGGTACATCGCCTCGTCGGGGCCACGCACCACCACGGCCGAACCCTCGCCGAGCGGCGCGCCCTCCACCGGAGCCCCGGTGACGACGGCCGTCACGGCCTGGTCCCGGCGTACCCCCGCGGGGCCGGTCTCCGCCTTCACCGCGGAACACACCTGCCAGGCGCCGGTCTCCAGCTCACCGGTGCCGGGCACCGTGTCGGGCGCCCCGGAGATGCCCACCGTGGCCCCCACGGGGGTGTCCCGCAGCGAAGCCGTTCCCACACTCGTGGTGGCCAGGCCGGCACCGCCGATCAGCAGGGCGGAGGAGTAGTTGCGCACCGGCCGCAGCCGCCCGCCGATGAAGAGATACCGGGCGCCCGTCTCCCTGTTCACGATCAAGGTGTCGCCGCTGCGCCACGAGTCCTTCCCCCCGGGGGAGATGAGACCGAACACCACCGCGCCCGCGGACAGCAGCACGGCGATGACCAGTCCGATCACCGCTCCCCGGGTGGTGCGCCCCAACGGGCTCTCGGCGGCGTCCGGATCGGCTAGCAGCATCCCGGAAGTGAGCCGCCCCATGATGAAGGAGTGGGCCTGCGCCTGATCGCGCTTCGATTGCATCGTCGCCTGCTTCCTGGCTCAGCCGGTGAGGGCACGCAGCGCGCCGAAGACGCCCAGGACCCAGAGCGTCAGGGGGAGCAGACCGATCGCGAGCAGCGAGTGCAGCAGCTCTGCCGCCCGCCCCCAGTAGGGGACCATCCGGCGCCCGGGGACGGTCCAGGTCGCGATGGCGAGGGCCGCCGCCAGGGCCATCAGTCCGATCACCAGCAGAGGGCGGTCGGACGACGGGGCGCTGCCCGCCAGGGAGAGCGTCAGAAGAGCCGCTCCCCAGGCGCCGGGCACCACGAGAGTCAGGCGCTGGCGGACGTTCACCATGCCCCGCCCGTGCATCAGGAGGAGAAGGGAGAGAGCCACGGCCGTCAGCGATTCCGACAGGTCGGGGTTGAGGGCGAGCGTCGCGAGACAGCCCGCGCAGATCACCCCGGTCGCCGCGTAGAGCGCGGTCATCCACTTGCTCGCGAGCTCTGTCCGGGTCGCCACGTCGGGACCGCCGTAAGGCTCGATCCCTTCCTGGAGTTCCCGCGCGTTGGTCGGCAGGGCCGGCATGCGCATTCCCGCCAATTTGAACGAGAGGGCAGGCACGAAGCCGCCGAAGAGGACCACCACGGCGGCGACCGCGCTCGCGGAGTCGTCCACGGCGAGGTCCAGCAGAGTCATCAGGGCACCGGCGGCCGCCGAGGCGAGTGCCACCACGGCGGACGCGAGGAACAGGGGCGTGTACACCGCCACCATCGCCAGCCCGAGGACGGCGCCCCCGGCCCACGCGGCTCCTGCCGCGAGCAGCCGGGCGCCGAACACCTCATGGCCCTGCGGGCCGGTGATCTCACCACCCGGCAGCAGCCAGCCCGCCAGCGCGAGGCAGGGGGCCGCCATGAAGGCGAGCGTCGCGCCGGTCGCGGCGTCACCGACCGCACGGCCCGCCGACGCGGCACCGGCGAGCAGGACGATTCCCGCCGCCCCCGCGGTAGCGGCGCGCACCGCGGCGGAACCGCCGGGCCAGCACAGCACCAGCAGCGCGACGACCAGCACCACGACGATCAGGGCCCGCAACAGCCGTCGGCCGGCCTCCGGGGTCCACCCGTGCAGTCGGTCCCGGGTCACGGCGGCGATGCCGTCGACCAGATCGTCCAGACGGACTTCGGGCAAGGCGTCGGTGTGCGGCCGCAGATGGAGGACGTCTCCGTCCTTGAGAGCGAGAGCGCCCAGGGTGCTCTCCTCGTCCAGTGGTTTGCCGCCCAGGAGTTGCAGGACCCAGCCGTCGTGTTCCAGGCCGTTCTCCTCCACTTCCTCACCGGCGTAGCGCAGCACGGTGGGCAGGAGGTCGGCAACCGGCACGTCGGCCGGTACGGCCAGGTCGATGGTTCGGGCCGGTGCGCGCACGGTCAGGCGGCAGAGGCCCGCGACGGAACTTTCGGACATCGGGGGGATCACTTCTCCCAGTGCGTGGCCGGAGGGGGACGCGTGAGTCGATCGGATACGGACCCCGAAGGGCCGTTCGTGCACGCTAGTTGATCAACGCAGACTGCAGGGGGTGGTTTGGACGCGTGAGTTGATCGGATGCAGACTACTGATTCTCGAACGGACTCGGTGAACGGCCCCTTGCCCGGGCTGCCTTCGGGGGTCCGACCACCGGCAGTGCCCTAAGGAGCCCGTGCGTTGAGTGTCGTACTGATACGCCGCCCCGCCCGCCGCCGCGGACCCGACATGCCGGAGGGCGAGCTCAGCCTCCAGGAGCCGCCGACGCTCCCGGAGACCGTCCCCGACACCTCGGCCGTGTGGACGTATCTGCCGATGGCGATGATGTCCGTGTCGATGATGCTGATCTTCATCCGGCCCGGCGGATCCAACGGCGTCTTCACCTACCTCGCCCTCGGCATGATGGTCATGGCGTCCGGAGCCATGATGATCGGCCAGGTGATGCGCAAGAGCGGCGACCGCAAGCAGCGGCTGCGCGGCGAACGCCGGGACTACCTGCGCTACCTCGCCCAGACCCGCCGCAAGGTGCAGCGCACCGTCGTCGAGCAGCAGCTCGCCCTGGCCTGGCGTCACCCCGCACCGGCCACCCTGCGCTCCATGGTGCGCACCACCCGCCTGTGGGAACGCCGCACGAAGGACGACGACTTCGGCGAAGTGCGCGTGGCGGTGGGCGACCAGCAGCTGTCGCTCCGGCTCACCCCCCTGTCCACCAAGCCGGTCGAGGACCTCGAACCGCTCTGCGCCCACGCGCTGCGCCGCTTCGTCCGTGCCTACAGCTCGGTTCCGGCACAGCCGATCGCGTTGTACCTGCGCACCTGGTCCCGGGTGCTGCTGCGCGGCGACGACCGGGCCCGCCGGTCCATGGTGCGGGCCGCCATCTGCCAACTCGCCACGTTCCACCCGCCGGAGGAGCTCTGGATCGCGGTCTGCGTCCATGACGAGAACCGCCAGGAGTGGGAGTGGGCGAAGTGGCTGCCCCACAATCTGCACCCCCAGGAGCAGGACGGCGCCGGGCCCGCCCGGCTGATCGCCTCCTCCGTCGCCGACCTCGAGGACCTGCTGGGTGCCGAGTTCGCCGAGCGGCCGGCCTTCGACCCGGAGGCGATGCCCGGCAGGGAGGAGCCCTTCACCGTCATCGTGGTCGACGGGGCCACCGTGCCCGCGGGCCACCGGTTCGACGGGCCGGGTTTCCGCAACGCCGTCGTCCTCGATCTGTCGGGATCGCTCACCTGGCGGCCCGGCCGCAGCGGTCTGCGGCTCGACGTGACCCCCGATGCCGTCCGGCTGGTGCGCACCGACCGTGCCCGCAAGGAGCAGACCACCCTCCTCGGCCGTCCGGACAGCATGGGGCCGGTGGCCGCGGAGTCGCTGGCCAGGATGCTCGCGCCCTACCGGATGAGCCTCGCGGCGGACGCGGCGGAGCCGCTCGCCACCGACGTCCAACTGACCACCCTGCTCGGCATACCCGATCTGCACCGTCATGATCCGGCCACCTTCTGGCAGCGCAGCACCGGCGCCGCGCGGCTGCGCGTACCGATCGCGGTGGGCGCGGACGGCACACCCGTCGAACTCGACATCAAGGAGTCCGCACAGGGCGGCATGGGCCCGCACGGCATGCTCATCGGCGCCACGGGCTCCGGCAAGAGCGAACTCCTGCGCACCCTCGTACTGGGGCTCGCACTCAGCAACTCCTCCGAGACCCTCAACTTCGTCCTGGTCGACTTCAAGGGCGGAGCGACGTTTCTAGGTCTCGACGAACTGCCCCACACCTCCGCGCTGATCACCAACCTCGCGGACGAAGTAGCCCTGGTCGAAAGGATGCAGGACGCCCTGCACGGCGAACTCATCCGCCGCCAGGAGCTGTTGCGATCCGCAGGAAACTACATCTCCGCGCTGGAGTACGAGAAGGCCCGCGCCCAGGGCACCGCGCTGGCGCCTCTGCCGAGTCTCTTCGTCGTCGTCGACGAGTTCAGCGAGCTGCTCGCCTCGCACCGCGAGTTCATGGACCTCTTCGTGATGATCGGCCGGCTCGGCAGGTCTCTCGGAGTGCACCTCCTGCTGGCCTCCCAGCGCCTGGACGAGGGGCGCATGCACCAGCTGGAGAGCCACCTCTCCTACCGCATCGGACTGCGCACGTTCTCGGCCATGGAGAGCCGGGGCGTGCTCGGTGTGCCGGACGCCTACCAGCTGCCGCCCCAGCCGGGCAGCGGCTTCCTCAAAAGCGGCGTCGAGGCGCTGACCCGCTTCCGTGCCGCGTACGTCTCCGGCCCCTACCGCCAGCGCCGGGGCGCGGTCGCCCAGGCGCAGGTGGCGAGCCAGATCGTGCCGTGGTCCGCCGGCTGGGTGGTCCCCCGCACCCCCGCACCCGCGCCCGCGCCCATGACGCCCGAGGAGGAGGCGGAGAACCAGGAGACGCTGCTCTCGGCCGCCCTGGACCGGCTGCGCGACTCGGGACCGCCCGCGCACGAGGTCTGGCTCCCGCCGCTCGGGCTGTCCCCGACCCTGGACGGTCTGCTGCCCGGCCTCGCCGAGGAATCCGGCCGGGGGCTCGTCGCCTCCCGTTGGCCGGGTGCCGGCAGGCTCAGGGTCCCCGTGGGCCTGGTGGACAAGCCGTTCGACCAGCGCCGCGACCCGCTGGTGGTCGACCTGTCGGCGGGCGGCGGCCACGTCGCCATCGCCGGCGGTTCGCAGAGCGGGAAGTCGACCGTGCTGCGCACCCTCATCGCCTCACTGGCACTCACCCACACACCCGCAGAAGTCCAGTTCTACTGCCTCGACTTCGGTGGAGGCTCGCTCTCGGCGCTCTCCGGCCTCCCGCACGTCGGCGGCGTCGCCGCACGGCTGGACAGCGAGCGCATCAGCCGCACGGTGGCCGAGGTGACCGCCGTGTTCAACCACCGCGAACAGTTCTTCCTCGACCACAACATCGACTCCATGGCCACCTACCGTCGCAGGCGCGCCGGCGGGGAGTTCGCCGGTGAGGAGCACGGTGACGTCTTCCTCGTCGTCGACGGCTGGTCGTCCGTACGGCAGAACTTCGACCACCTGCTGCCCACGTTCAACCAGATCGCGACCGGCGGTCTGAACTACGGAATCCACCTGATCGTCACCACCGCCCGCTGGGTCGAACTCACCGCCCAGGTCCGCGACCAGGCCGCCACCCGACTGGAGCTGCGGCTCGGCGACACCATGGACTCCGTGGTGGACATCCGCAAGGCCGCCGGAGTGCCCCGGCAGCAACCGGGCCGGGGCCTCACCGTCGACTCCAAACTGCACTTCCTCACCGCACTGCCCCGCATCGACGGCAGCGAGGGGGCCGAGGACCTCACCGAGGGAGTGGAAGCCCTCGTGGAACGCGTCGCGCGGGCGTGGACGGGACCGGTCGCCCCGCGGGTACGGATGCTGCCGCACCGGCTGCCCGCCACGGACCTCCCGGCCCCCGAACTCGACGAGGGACGGCTGCGGTTCGCCCTCGGCCAGGACGAGGAGACCCTGTCCACCGTCTGGCACGACTTCAGCCGCACCCCGCACCTCGTCGCGGTCGGCGACACGGAGAGCGGGAAGACGAACCTGCTGCGCCTCGCCGCCGCGGCGATCACCGCGCGGTTCTCCCCGACGGAGGCCCGCATCCTGGTGGTCGACTACCGCCGCGAGCTGGTGGACGCGGTTCCCGCGGAGTACCGCCTCGGCCACGCCGTCGCGGTGGAAGCGCTGAAGGAACTGGTCGGTGGTTCCGCGAAGGCACTGGCCACCCGCCTGCCCGGGCAGGACATCACCCCCGCACGGATGAGGCTGGCCGACTGGTGGTCGGGACCACGCCTGTTCGTGCTGGTCGACGACTACGACATGGTCGGCGCGGGAACCGCCTTCGACCACCCTTTCGCACCGCTCTTCGACCACTTGGCGCTCGGCCACGAGGTCGGCCTGCACCTCATCGTCGCCCGCTCGGCGACCGGGGCGGGAAGAGGACTCAACGACCAGTTGCTGCGAAGGCTGGACGAGGTGAACACACCGGGACTCCTGATGTCCTGCCCGCCGTCCGAGGGCTACGTCTTCGGCACCATCAAACCGAAGAACCTTCCGGCGGGGCGGGCCCAGTACATCGCCCGCCGCAAGGCGACGCTGATCCAGACGGCCCTCGCGAGCGAGGCCCCCGGAGACGGGGGAGCGGAGTAGGGGCGGTCGACGACGGGACACCCGGTCTCTCCACCGGGCCCTCCGTCGGGGCCTGCCCCGGAGGGCCCTTCGGAGGGCGGGCGGAGGTGCGGAGGCGAGACGCCGGACCGGCCGGTGGAGCGGTCCGGGCGCCCCGTACCGCGTCCTCGGGCTCCCCGCCCACGGTCCTCCCGTCACGGCGTCCCGTACGCTCGGCGCCCCCGCCGCACCGGAAGCCCGCCGGTCGGTCCGCTCAGTCCCCGGAGGCCGCCCGGGCCTTGTCACCGGGTCCTCGCCACCCCCGCGCCCGGCCCCGGGGCACCACGACCGCGGCCCACGCGACCAGCAGGACGACAGCCGCAGCGACCGAGGCGATCAGCACCGCACGCCCCGTCGGCCCGGCCCCCGCGTCCTCCGGCAGCCGGAGAGCCGGGCCGGGCCGTTCGGCTGCCGGGGCCCCCGCGGCGTCGGACGCTTCCGCGACGCCGGTCACGGCCGCGTACGGGTCCAGCCGCGGCACCACGTCCGGGTAGGCCGTGTCCGTCAGCCGCCTCGCGGTCCGCTCCGCGCTCAGCTCAGGGTGCACCGATCGCACCAGCGCGGCGGCACCGGCCGCGAAACCGGCCGCGAGGGAGGCGCCCGAACCGATGTAGTGGCCCGATCCCTCCGGCCCGATCCCGACCACTCCGTCTCCGGGAGCGGCCAGGTCCGCCGAACCCGTCTCGTACGAGCCGGTGGGACGCTTGCCGTCGACGGCGACGTCCAGCACCGACAGCACCCCGTCCTGCGCGGCGGGCCAGAAATCCCGGGGAGCGGGAGCCGCCGTCCCCGATGCCCCGGAGCCGGTCGGCGCGTCCGGTACCGCCGCCGCCACGACCAGTACGTCGTGCGCCGCGGCCTCCCGCACGGCAGAGGTGAGAGCGGCCGAGCCCGACGGCAGCGCGGCCGAAACCGAGACGACGTCAGCGCCCCGCGCGACCGCGGTACGGATGCCGGAAGCCACTGTCGCGGCGGTCGCCGTGCCCCGGACGTCCGTACCGCGCACGCCGAGGACCCGTGTCTCCCGGGCCACTCCGGCGAATCCGATCCCCTCCGAGGCTGCCGCTGCGACCAGACCGGCGACGAACGTGCCGTGTCCCACGCAGTCCGCGCCCGCCGCGCCCGCGGCCGTGACGCGGCCCTTCAGCGAGGGCGCTTTCACCGACACACCGGTGTCCACCACCGCGACCGTCACGCCGGAACCCGAGGCGAAACGCCAGGTACGGGAGAGCTGCAGGCTCTGTTGTTCCCAGGGGACGGCCGTCGCCCGCGCCGGGGAGGACTTCCGGCACGCCTGGTTCTCGTCCAGCACGGAACTCAGCACGGGCAGTGCGACGGTCGTCCCGGAACCCGTCCCGTCCGCGACGGCCGGGGTCGCCGGCAGCACGACGAGGAAGGCGGCGAGCGGAGTCAGGAGAGGACGTGGCAGGCGGCGGCGACGCATGACGCGCATCCTATGCGGGACACCCCGGAGGTCCGGCGTCCGGTCCACCGGACCGGACGCCCAACTCCTCTGTCATGACGCGTTTTCGGCTGCCCGGACAACACAACGACGCCGCACACACGGCGGCCTTGTCGGCCGGATCGACGACCTGGATCCGTTGCCCGGCAACATGTCCGATGGAGCGTTTTTCCGGCTCCGGGACAGGCACGGGAACGTCTCCCGCCCCTCACACCACGCCCGAGGCGCGGACCGTGACGTCCTCGGGCAGCAGCAGGCGGAGGTCGTCGAGAGTGGGGGCGGCCAGTGAACTCAGGCGCCCCGCCTGCCTGGTGATCATTCCCTCCAGCACCTGCCGGGCGAGTCGCGCGTTGCCGAAGGACCGGTCGCGCGGCTGCCCGTCGAAGTGGGCGCGCAGAAGCGACCCTGTGCCCGGCCCGCACTCGTAGCCGCTCTCGGCCGCGTGCTGCCGGACGATGGTGACCAGCTCGTCGGAGGTGTAGTCCGCGAACTCCACCCGCCGTGAAAAACGGGACGTCAGACCCGGGTTGGACGCGAGGAACCCCTCCATCTCCCGGGTGTAGCCGGCGACGATCACCACGATCCTGTCCCGGTGGTCCTCCATGAGCTTGAGCAGGGTGTCCACCGCCTCCCGCCCGAAGTCGTTCCCCGATCCGGAGTTCTCCGGGGTCAGGGTGTACGCCTCGTCGATGAACAGCACACCTCCCAGGGCCCGTTCGAAGACCTCGCGGGTCAACTGGGCCGTATGGCCGACGTACCTGCCCACCAGCTCGGCCCGCGACACCTCGATGAGTTGTCCCCGCGGCAGTACACCGAGCGACACCAGGAGCTCTCCGTACAGCCGGGCAACCGTGGTCTTGCCGGTGCCCGGAGGGCCGGTGAAGACGAGATGGTGGCTGATGCGCGGTACCGGCAGGCCGGCGGCCTCGCGCTGGCGTGCCGTGGAGAGCAGATTCACCATGTCGGTGACGTCCCGCTTCACCGCCGGCAGTCCGACCATGTCGCCCAGCCGGGTCAACGCGTCGTCGGTGGAGGGCGCGCCGTCGGACCCTGCGGACTCCACCACGTCGTCGCCCACGTCCTGCGGAAGCAGCAGCGTGAGGTCTTCGGCGCCGACCTCCGTCTGCGAGGACAGGCGCAGAGCCTGACGGTCGATCATTTCCTCGAACACCTGCCGTGCCGCACGGCCGTTGCCGAACGAGGCGTCCCTCGGCATGCGCTCGAAGCGGAGCGCGAGGGCTTTCCTCGTCTCCTCCGCCAGCGCGTACTGGTGCTGGAGACACATGCTCTCCATGATCGCGACCAGTTCGGGGACGGTGTAGTTCTCGAACTCGACGGTCCGCGAGAAGCGCGACGCCAGACCGGGGTTGGAGCCGAGGAACGAATCCATCTCCTCGGAGTAGCCGGCGGCCACCACCACCACGTCGTCCCGGTGGTCCTCCATGAGCTTGAGCAGGGTGTCCACCGCCTCCCGCCCGAAGTCCGCCCCCGAACCCCTGCTGTCGCTGGTCAGCGTGTACGCCTCGTCGATGAACAGCACACCCCCCAGGGCCCGGTTGAACGTCTCGGTGGTCTTGATCGCGGTACCGCCGATCACCTGCGCCACCAAATCGGCCCGGGACACCTCCACCAGGTGGCCGGAGCGCAGTACCCCCAGCTCGGCGAGGATCGTGCCGTACAGCCGCGCGACCGTGGTCTTGCCCGTTCCAGGAGGTCCGGCGAAGACCAGATGACGGCTCATCGGGGGAGCGGACATGCCCAACTGCGCGCGTCGCTGGGCCAGCTGGTTGAGGTTGACGAGCGTGCGGACCTGCTGCTTCACGTTCTGCAGGCCGATCAGCGCGTCCAGCGCCAGCAGCGGCCCGTCTTCCCTGGCGGTGTCCACGGACGCCGACCCCGCGGGGTCGGTGCCTTCGACGTCCCCGTGCCCCCAGGCGTCACGCTGGGCGTTGTCGGTACTCGTCAGCCCCTCGACGGCGAGCCGGTCGCCCGCCTTCGACTGCACCAGCCCGCCACCCCGGTTCTCCCGGACCGTGCAGTTGACCAGGGAGACGGGTGATCCCGACTCGACCCGCACGCCGTCCTTCGCACTGGCGGAGAACTCGCAGGCGTTCAGGGACGCGCGCCCGCCCTCGCGCACGACGAGACCGTGCTCGGCGGCCTCGACCACTCTGATCCGGGTCGCGGTCAGTTCGCCCTCCGCGTCCACGGCGACCCCGTCGGAGCCTGGCGTACGGATCTCGCAGTCGCGTACGGTCGCGCTGCCGCGCGGGCCCACGGTGAGCCCGGCCGCGTCCGCCGCGGTCACGGACCCGCCGCCGATGTAGACGTTGCCTTCCGTGGAGACGTGGATACCGGATCCGCCCGCGCGGTCCACCTCGCAGTCCTCCAGGCGTCCCCTGCCGTCCTTGTCCACCTCGATGCCGTGGCCGCCCGAGCGCCCCACCCGGGCCCGGCGCAGCAGAGGATTCGCGCCGGACCGGACGTGTATGCCCGCGCCCGCCGCGTCGAGCACCTCCAGCCGGTCCAGCTCCGCGGTCGACTCCTCCTCCAGCAGCACGCCCGTACCCTCGCAGTCGCGCACGGTCAGCGAGGTCAGTGTGGGCGAGGCGGAGCCGGCCACGCGCAGCGCCGGAGCCTGCGCGGAGTCGAGCCAGCAATCCTCGAAAGTGCCGCGGGAACGGTCCGTGACGAGGATGCCGTTGCCGTGGGTACGGGAGGTCCGGCAGCGCCGGAGCAGCGGATCGCTCCCGTGCGACAGCACGAAACCGGGGCCGGTGGTGGTGGTGACCCGGACCTCCTCCAGCAGGGTGCGAGACTCACTGGTCAGGTGGACACCGATCGCGGTGTCGTGCACCACGGTGCGCAGCACCTGGGTGGTCGACCGGCCCTCCAGCGCGATCGACGGCTTGTCGGTGGAGGAGATGTCGCACTCCTCCACCGACCCCTGTGCCTCGCCGTTGGCGAGGACGCCGTTTCCCCGCGCGTCGCGGATGGTGCAACCGCGTACGGTGACCCGCCCCCGATCGCCGATCACGATGCCGGAGGTGCCCAGGTGCTCCAGCGTGCACGACTCCACGGAGCTGTCCACGGCGGAGGTCACCACCACACCGGCCCCGCCCGGGTTGCTGACCCGGCAGTCACGCATGGCCAACGAGCCGTTCCCGCGGGCGAGTACAGCGGTCCAGGCGGCGCCGGTCACGTCGCAGCCGTCCATGGCCACCTGCCCCCGCACGGCGTCGACGGCCGGCAACTCCTCGTCGCGGGAGCGCAGTACGAGATCCGTGAGCATCACCGCGTCGGCCTTCAGCGAGATCGCGCTGCCGCGCCGCGGGCGTATCTCCACGGTGCCACGGGCCTGTTCGGCGACGATCGTCACCCGGGTGGTGATCGTCAGGCTCTCCTCGTACGTCCCGGGCCGGACACTGATGACGGCCCCGCTACGGGCCTCCGCCAGCGCCTCCGTGACGGTCCGGAACCCCTCGGTTCCGTCGGGGCAGACCATCAGTACCTGGCGTGACACGCGGGATCCTCCTCAGTTCGGCACCGCCGCGGATGACTCCCCGCGTACGCTGCCCGGCCCTGGCCCCCCAATCATGCCGCGAACAGCGGATACTTCACACCGCGATCAGGGTTTGTGGACATGAAGAAGGCTCGCTGCCAACGGAGTTGCGTCCGCCGCGGCCTGGCACGTCAGCCGGCGGGCACACGGCCGCGCGCCTCAGGTTTCCCGCACATGAACTTCCCGGTCGGCAACCCGGCGCATGCCGGCGGCTGCCGACCGGGTGGCCGCCCCGACACGGGCTTCCGGCGCGGGGCGGGGCGAGGCCCCGCACCGGACCGGACGAGGTGTCGGAGCTTCACCCCCCCGCCGGGCCGGCGCGCGGAACGGACGCCGCGGGGACGCTTCCCGCCCGCCCCGCCCCGCGTCGGTCGTACCGGGGCGGGTGCCGGTCAGCGCTCCATCATGCGCATCTGGGCGTCGTTGTGGGTGTCTCCGGCCGCCGGCGGGAGGCTGCTGAGCTGGTCGAGCTGTCCGGCGGTCAGTGTCAGGGCGTCAGCGGCGGAGTTCTCCTCGACCCGGGCCACGCGACGGGTGCCGGGGATGGGCGCGATGTCGTCGCCCTGGGCCAGCAGCCAGGCGAGGGCGACCTGGGCCGGGGTGGCACCGATCTCGGCGGCGACGGCTGCGACCTCGTCGGCCAGACGCAGGTTGTGCTGGAAGTTCTCCTCGGCGAACCGCGGATTGTCCGCACGGAAGTCGTCCGGTGCGAACTGGTCGGTGGAGCGGATCGCACCGGTCAGGAAGCCGCGCCCCAGGGGGGAGAAGGGGACGAAGCCGATGTTCAGCTCGCGCAGGACCGGCAGCACGCGGGCCTCGGGGTCCCGGGTGAACAGCGAGTACTCGGACTGCAGGGCGGTGACCGGGTGGACGGCGTGCGCGCGCCGGATGGTGTCGGGTCCGGCCTCGGACAGGCCGATGTAGCGGATCTTGCCCTCGCCGACCAGTTCGGCCAGGGTCCCGACGGTTTCCTCGATCGGAGTGCCGGGGTCGACGCGGTGCTGGTAGTACAGGTCGATGTGGTCGGTGCCGAGGCGCTTGAGGGAGCCCTCCACAGCCGTGCGGATGCTGGCCGGGCTGCTGTCCGCCCCGCCCTCGCGTCCGGTGTGGGAGATCAGACCGAACTTCGTCGCGAGCACGACCTGGTCCCGGTGCCCCTTGAGGGCCCGGCCGATGAGCTCCTCGTTGACGAAGGGGCCGTAGACCTCGGCGGTGTCGATGAAGGTGACGCCGAGATCCAGGGCGCGGTGCACCGTGCGGATGGACTCGGCGTCGTCCGTCCCGGCGCCCGTGTAGCCGTGGGACATGCCCATCGCGCCCAGACCGATGCGGGAGACCTCCAGGTCACCCAGCTTGATGTGCTTCATGGTTCCTCTTTCTCTGCATGTGGGTTCCGGCGCCCCGGGGTGATGACCAGCTGCACCTGATCATGCTCCTTCTCTCCGGGGCAAGGTGCCCGGGGCGCTGTGCTGCCGGGGCCCGCCCGCCCGGTCAGCCGTCCAGCCGGCGCTTGCTGAGCCAGGCGGCCATCTCGGGGTCGTGGTGGTCGAAGAAGAGCGTCTCGCCGGTGTCGAGGGAGGCGACGGCGGCCATCTGGTCGTCGGTCAGCTCGAAGTCGAAGACGTCGAAGTTCTGCGCCATCCGGTCGGGGTTGACCGACTTGGGGATGGTGACGATGCCGCGCTGGATCAGCCAGCGCAGCGCGACCTGCGCCACGGACTTGCCGTGCGCCTCGCCGATCGCGCTCAGGGCGGGGTTGGTGAACAGTCCGTTCTTCCCCTCGGCGAAGCCGCCCCAGGACTGGTGCTGGACACCGTGCTCGCGCATGAGGTCGTGGTCGGCGGTGCGCTGGAAGAAGACGTGGGTCTCGATCTGGTTGACCGCAGGCGTGATCTCGTTGTTGAAGATGAGGTCAAGAAGCCGGTCGGGGTAGAAGTTGGCGACGCCGATCGCCTTGGCCAGGCCCTCGCGGTTCAGCGCTTCCATGGCCCGCCACTGGCCGTACACGTCCCCGAAGGGCTGGTGCATCAGATAGAGGTCGAGGTGGTCGAGGCCCAGCTTGCGCAGCGAGGTCTCGAAGGCGCGCCGGGTGTTCTCCTCGGCGGGCGCGTCCTGGACCCACAGCTTGGTGGTGACGAACAGTTCCTCACGCGGGATGCCGCTGGCCTTGATGGCGCGGCCGACGGCCTCCTCGTTGCCGTACGCGGCCGCGGTGTCGAGCAACCGGTAACCGGCCGCGAGGGCTTCCGAGACGGCCCGCTCGGTCTGGTCGGCCGGGATCTGGTAGACGCCGAAGCCGAGGACCGGCATCCGGACGCCGTTGTTGAGGGTGACGTGCTGCATGGGGTTCTTCCTTGTCGTTCGTACGGGGGATCGAAGGGCGATCCGGGGGGTCACAGGGTGATGAGGGCCTTGAGGACGCGGCGGTCTGTCATCGCCCGGTACGCGTCAGGGGTTTGGTCGAGAGTGAAGGACCGGTCGAAGACGCGCCCCGGCTCGATGACTCCGTCCAGGACGTCGGGCATCAGCTCCTCGATGTAGGCGCGGGCCGGTGAGACACCTCCGGTGAGGGTGATGTTGCGCATGATCATCGACGGGCCGACGGGGCCCTCCTCGTACTGCGGGACACCGAGACGGCTGATGGTGCCGCCGTCGACGACCGCGCCGAACGCGGCGTCGAGGGCCTGGCGGGCGCCGACCGCCTCGATCACCTTGTCGACACCGTGGCCGCCGGTCAGGTCGCGGACGCGGGTGATGCCTTCGTCGCCGCGTTCGGCGACGACGTCGGTGGCGCCGAACGCCCGGCCGAGGTCGGTACGGGCGGTGTGGCGGCCCATGAGGACGATCCGTTCGGCGCCCAGGCGCTTGGCGGCGATGACCGCACAGAGGCCCACCGCGCCGTCGCCGATCACCAGGACCCGGTCGCCGCGGCCCACGCCGGCGGTCACCGCACCGTGGTGGCCGGTGCCCATGACGTCCGACAGTGCCAGCAGCGACGGCAGCAGCGCCGAGTCCGCACCGACCGGGAGCTTGACCAGCGTGCCGTCGGCCAGGGGGACGCGTACCGCCTCGCCCTGGCCGCCGTCCACGCCGTCGAGACCGTACCGGCCGCCGCTGCGGCACGAGGAGTGCAGGCCCTTGCGGCAGAAATCGCAGGTGTTGTCGCAGTACGTGAACGGAGCGACCACCAGGTCACCGGCCTTGACACCGGAGACGTCCGAGCCGGTCTCCTCCACCACGCCGAGGAACTCGTGCCCCATCGGGCGGCCCGTACCGGTCGCGGGCATCGACTTGTACGGCCACAGGTCGCTGCCGCACACGCACGACAGCACGACCCGGACGACGGCGTCCGAGGGCTGCCGCACCTCGGGGTCGGGACGGTTCTCCATCCGGACGTCGCCGGCGCCGTACATCACTGCTGCACGCATGAGAGTTGCTCCTGTTTCCTGAGGGCCGCCAGTCGTACGGCGGCGGGTGTTCGTATCGGTGGTCCGGCCCGGCCTCGGACAGGCCGGACGCGCGGCCCGTCCCCTCGGCGATCAGCTCGCCCACCGCTCCGGCCGTCTCCTCGATCGGGCCGGCGGCAGAGGTCCATGCAGTCGGTGCCCAGCCGCTTCGGCGAGCCCTCGACGGCCCTGCGGATGTTCGCCGGGCTGCGGTCCGGATGCCCGGGGCCTTCCCCGGTGTGCGAGGCCAGGCCGGATTTTTTCGCCGCCGGCATCACCTGGTCGGGGTGGCCCCTGAACGCCCGGCCGAGGAGTTGTGACGTGGGGGCCGGAGATCCCGGCGGTGTCGATCAGCGTGACGCCCCGTTCCACCGCGCGACGCGGGGTCCGCACCGACTCCGCCTCGTCGGTCCCGCAGCCGGTGCAGCCGCGCGACATCCCCATGGCAGCCAGGTCGCTCCTGGAAGTACTCAGGTCACGCGGTTCGATGTATTTCATGGGCATTTCTTTCCCTTTGGCGACCTCCGGTTCAGTCTGGATCGCTGGAAGGAGGCTTCGGCGCAGGCGCGTCGCGCCGGTCGGGCGGGCGCACCGCACGGAGGGCAGGACGAGGACGAGGGAAGACGGACACGGGAGATGCTCCCGATCATGACGGGTGAGGCGGTGACACCGTCCACCCTGGCGGCTCGCCCGCCCGGCAGGCAGACCGGCTTCTGCCGGGGGGTGGCCAGAGGGGGGTACGACAGGGCCCCTCTCGCGCGTACCGGCCCGGCGGCGGTGTTGCGACACTGGACACATGGCACCCGAGCAGCGGCACACCGTCGGTGACGAGCTGGCGCGTTTCCTGCGCGCCCGCCGTACCCAGACCAGCCCCCAGTCCGTGGGCCTCACCCCCGGGTACGGCGTCCGCCGCACCCCCGGCCTGCGCCGCGAGGAACTGGCCACGCTCGCCGGAGTCAGCATCGACTACTACACCCGCCTGGAGCGGGGCAAGGAGACCCGGCCCGGTCCCGGCGTCGTCGACGCCCTCGCCCGCGCCCTCCAGCTCGACGACGACGAACACCACCACCTGCGCGAGCTCGCCGTCCGGGCCTCCCGTTTCGCGCCCGAGCCGCCGCCCCCGCCCAGCCGGACCGTCCGCCCCCACCTGAAGCTGCTGCTCGACACCATGCGGCCGAACCCCGCCTACATCGTCAGCCGCAGCATGGACCTGCTCGCCTGGAACCCCGCCGGACTGGCCCTGTACGCGGGCATCGACGACTGGCCGGTCACCCGGCGCAACCTCGCCCGCTACCTCTTCCTCCACCCCGTGGCCCGCGAACTGTTCCCCGACTGGGACATCCAGGTCCGCGGCTGCGTCGCGCGCCTGCGCACCGAAGCCGGCCTCAACCCCGACGCCCCCGACCTCGCCGGCCTCGTCGGTGAGCTCCTCCTCAAGAGCCCCGACTTCGCGAAGCTGTGGGAGCGCTACGAGGTCATCGGCAGGAAGAGGATCCAGAAGACCGTCCACCACCCGAAGGTCGGCGTCCTCACCCTCAGCAGTCAGAGCATGAATCTGGAGGGGACCCCCGGCCAGCGCCTCGGCGTCTACACCGCCGAACCCGGCACCCCCGACCACGACGCCATGCTCCTGCTCGACCTCACCGCCCCGGCGGACCCCGTGCACCGCGAGAGCGTGACGACCGACTGACCCCCCCTCCGGGGGAGGACCACCGGCTCAGGCGAGGTCGTCCGGGGCCAGGTCGGGGCGCAGCCGGTGCCAGGACGGCTGCCGCAGCAGCCCGGCGCGGGTGCGGGTCGCGTAGGCCACCTCGCCGACCAGGCGGGGCAGCACCCACCGCGCGCCCGGGACCTCCGGGCGCGGGCTGAACGGGCAGTCGGCACTCGCCGCGGCGTGCAGGAGTCCGGCGAGCGTCCGCCGTTCGCCGTCGCTCCATCCGGTGCCGACGTTCCCGATGTGCCGCAGTTCGCCGCCCTGCCGCTCACCCAGCAGGAGGGCGCCCGGCAGCTCGCTCAGCCGGCCGTGACCGGGCAGCCAGCCGCCGACGACGACATCGGCGGTCCGGACGTGACGGATCTTGATCCACGCGTGCGAGCGGGCCCCCGGTTCGTAACCGGAGTCCAGCCTCTTGGCGATCAGACCCTCCAGCCCGGCGGTCCGGGTCGCCTCCAGGGCCCGCTCGCCGTGGCCCGCGATGAATGCGGGAGTGGACCAGTGCGTCCCGGTCAGGCCGAGTGCCTCGAGGGCGGCCCGGCGCTCGGTGTAGGGAAGCCGGGTCAGCGGCCCGGTGCCGAGGAACAGCACGTCGAAGAGGACCAGGTGCGCCGGGACGGTACGGGCCATCCTGGCCGCCTTCGACGGGGTGCCCGCCAGACCCATGCGCGACTGCAGGCGTTCGAAATCGCTCCGGCCCGAGTCGTCGAACGCGACGATCTCACCGTCCAGGACCGCGGCCGTGTCCCCCAGCGCCACGCCGAGGGGCGCGAGGTCCGGGTAGGCGGCGGTGATGTCCGCGCCGGACCGCGAACGCATCAGCACGGACCCGTCGCCGGGCAGATAGGCCACCGCGCGCTGCCCGTCGTACTTGACCTCGTAGGCCCACCGCTCGTCCACCGCGGCGGGCGGGAGCCGGCCGGGAGTGGCGAGCATCGGGGCGATCCGGGGGAGGTCCATCGGAACGGCGCCTCAGGACGCGCTGCGCTTCCGCGCCGGCGCCTTGCGGGCGGGGGCCTTCTTCGCGGTCTTCCTCGCCGCGGAGGACTGCTGGGCGGTGCCCTTCTTCGCAGTGGTCCGCTTCGCCGTGCTCTTCTTCCGGCCCCGGCCGCCGGCCGGCATCTCGTGGACGGTGGCCTCACCCTCGTGCTCGCCCCGGCCCTCCTGCGCGGCCTTGACCGAGGCGTTGAGGGCGGCCATCAGGTCCACCACCTTGCCGGGCTCCCGTTCGTCCTCCCCGGCGGGCGCGGCCGGCTCCCGGCCCTCCGCCTTCGCCGCGATCAGCGCCTCCAGCGCGGTGCGGTACTCGTCCCGGAACCCGTCGATGGAGTCGAGCGCCATGGTCTCGGTGAGCTCCACGGCCCGGTCGACCTCACCGTCGTCCAGCTCCACCGCCTTCGGGGCCAGCTCCTCGGGACTGCGGATCTCGTCGGGCCACCGCATCGAGTGCAGCACGATCGCCCCTTCCCGCACCCGCAGCAGCCCCAGACGTTCGCGGTTGTGCCAGGCGAACTTGGCGACGGCGGCCTTGTCCGAGCGCTCCAGCGCCTTCCGCAGCAAGGTGTACGGCTTGTTCGCCACCTCGCCGTCGGCCGCCAGGAAGTACGAATCGCCGATCCGGACCGGGTCGATGGTGCCCGCGTCGACGAACGCGACGATCTCGATCGCCTTGGCGGTCGGGAGCGGCATCCCGCCCAGCTCCTCGTCGGTCACCGGCACGGTGTGGTCCTTGGCGACCTCGTACCCCTTCGCGATCTCGTCCTGGGGCACCTCCTCGCCGTCCACCTCGCACACCTTGCGGGTGCGGACACGGCCCATGTCCTCCAGGTGCACCTGCCGGAAGTGAATGGAGTGATCCTCGGTCGCGGACACCACTTTGATCGGGATGGTCACCAGCCCGAAGCTGATGGCACCGGTCCACAGGGGTCGCGGCATCGACTACCTCCAGGCGCCCCGCCCCCGGTCGAGGGCGAACGGGACGGGTATCGGTCGGCGGAGGGGCGGCGTGCGCGCGCCCCTCCGGGCCCGTCCGGCGGACTTCCGCCCCGGACACGCCCTCCGGTCCGATCCTCGCGCGCGGAACACTCCCGCGCATCCGGGGGAGCGCGGATGTCAGCTCCGGCCGAAGCAGCTCTTCAGCTCGTCCAGGTCGTAGAAGTGACTGCCCCGGGAGACCGGCTCGCAGGACGCCTTGAAGGCCGTCTCCTTCTCGTTGTAGAGCATCCGGACCAGGTAACGCGTGCCGCCCGAAGTCTTCTTGCCGTCCTTCCCGCTCTTCCCGGCACGCTGCGGCCCGGCGAACAGGTCCCACTGCACGTTCGCGCCCATCGGCGCGACCTGCGCGCCGCGCCACGCGTTGTTCTTGTACGTGTACGGCTCGTCCAGGTCCGCGGACCTGGTGCTTCCGGGCAGCCCCAGCAGGACCGCGAGCGGCATGATCTCCTCGGCGTGCGTGAAGCGGAGCACGGCCCCCTTCGCGCTGGTGCCCGCGGCCTTCGCCTCGACCTGGTCGAACAGGTCGTCGAGCAGCACGTTCGCCATGCCGTAGGTGATGGTGCGCCCGCTGAACGACGGGCCCTTCTCGTAGAACTCCTCGGCGTCGTCGAGGTAGGAGAACCATTCGGCGTTCCGGGCGGGCACGAACGGGTCGAGGTCCACGTCCGGGGCCTCCACCCGCAGGTCGGGCGCGGCGGCGTACAGCTCGTACAGCGAGCGCGCGAAGGCGACCCGGTCCTCGGCGGTCAGGGCGGCGGCGTACCGGGACGTGAACAGGCGCGCCACCACGTCCTTCGCGTTCCGCGCGGTGTCCGGAGCACCGCCGATCCGCGCGAGCACCGCCGCCAGATCCGGGTCGCTCTCCACGTACTCCTGGTAGTCGGCGTTCTGCGGCTGCTTGTGGAAGTACAGCAGGTCCTTGTCGGTCACGGGCGCCTGGACGAGGCTCGTCAGCCTCGGATCGGCGGCGGTGAGACCGCCGGTGAAGGCGTTGGCGCTGGCCGTCGCCCGGGCCACCCCGGAGGTCTTGACCTCGACGGGCTCCTGCCCGGCGACGATACGGCGGAAGAGGGAGGGCAGACGCCGCTCCATGCGCTGCGCGGTCTGCCGCTGCTCCTGGACGCCGCGGCCGGACAGCTGCCCGTAACCCACGGACGAGGCGGCCGCGAGCAGCGACTCGACCTGCGGGCCGAGCCGGGCGCCGAGCCGGGTCAGTCCGCCCTCGCCCTCCGCGTCCCGCAGCACCGCGAGCACCGCGTCGCCGTCCTCGCTGTCGGACATGGCACGGGACCCGTGACGGGAGACGCTCTCCGTGAACACCGGGGTGAACGACGCGGGGACCGCCTCGTAGTCACGCGGGTCCTGCTGAGGGGCGTACGGCGTCTTCGTCGTGGAGAAGTGCTGAACGGAACCGAGGGCCCGGGCCGGGGCGTGCGCGGAGGCGGAACCGCCGGCGGCGGTGACCACCGCGGCGGCCAGGACCAGGGCGGCCATGGAGGAGAGCGTGCGCTTCACAGGGGTTCCTCGGGTGTTTCGGGACTGCCGACCGGGCGGGTGCGACGCGACGCAGGTTCACAAGCCGAGCCGAACGCCGGCCGTCCGCTGCCTGTGCGTGTGGTGCTGTGCGGGTGAACAGTCGTCTTCCGGTGCGGCCCGAACGGGGCGGTGACCGGCTCTGCGAGGTACCCCCCATCAGGCTCTCCGGCCCTAGGGGCGTGTCCCACCGACCGTCAGCCGGCGTGCGCCGAGGCCAGCATCGAGTCCACCAGGCTCACCTTCACCTGGTTCCCGGCACGCTCGAAGATGTCCCGCGCCTCCTCGAGGACGACACGTGCCGCGCCGTGGTCGGCGTGCTCGGCGAGGACCGCACCCAGCTGGTGCAGGACCAGCCCCTTCAGATAGGGGATGCCGACCCTCGGCGCCATCTCCAGCGCCGACCGGTAAGCGGCGACGGCCCGTTGCCGGTCGCCGAGCGCCGCGCGGGATATGCCGAGCCAGCGCAGCGCGTTCATCCGGGAGAAGTCGGCGATGTGCGGAGCGGGAGCCCACTGCGCATCGGTGAGCAGGGACAGCAGACTCTCCAGCCGCTCCACGGCCTCCTCGTGCCGTTGCAGCTTGGACAGGACGGTCGCGATGCAGATCAGGGCCTGGGAGCGCCCCTCCCGCTCGCCGGATTCGCGGAAGAAGGCGTCCGCGGTCCGGTAGCGGGACAGCGCCTGCTCGTGCCGGCCCTGGTCGGTGGTGGCCGCCGCCGCGTAGAGCAGCGCCCAGCCGCGCTGCGCCGGGTCGTCCGCCCGCCGGGCCAGGACCTCGGCGCGCAGGGCCATGGCCTCGGACGTGGCGAAATCGCCCAGACAAGCGCGCTGGGCCCACGCCAGATAGTTGAGGTGCACGGCTTCCTCCCGGACGTCGTGGAGCGCGTGGGCGGCCGCGTGCGAGAGCGCGAACACCTCGTGCCAGTGGCCCCAGGGCACGCAGCGGTCGGAGTACCAGTGCATGGCCTCGGCCACGGCCACCACGGTGGCGTGGTCCCCGGCCTGCGCGGCCTGCTGGTACGAGCGGAACCAGTTCTGGTCCTCCGCGGTCAGCCAGCGCTGGGCGGCCGCCTGGTCGTCGAAAACGATGAGGTCGCCCTCGACGGTCGCGACCGGTACGTGCCCGGGTTCGAACCAATCGCCGGCGGCACGGGCGGTGGTCAGCAGCCACGTCCGCAGACGGTCCTCCGCATCCCGGCCGGCCGCGGCGCTCTCGTCCTCCATGAGACGCTGCCGGGCGTAGAGCCGGATCAGGTCGTGGAATCCGGCCCGGTCACCCGTGGTGGGGACGAGCAGTCCCAGTTCGATGAGCTCGTCGATCATCTCCTCGGTCCGATGCGGGGGCAGCCCGGTGAGTACGGCGCCCACCGCGGGGCCGAAGTCGGGGCCGGGCACCAGCGACAGGCGGCGGAACAGAATCCGCAGCGGCGAAGTGAGCTGCTCGTACGACAGGGTGAACGCCGACCGGACGTGGAGGTCGCCCGCGCTCAGGCGTTGCAGTCGCAGGTCCTCGGCTGCCAGCCGGTTCGCCAGGTCGCGGGTGGTCCAGCGGGGCCGGGTGAGGAGCCGGTTCCCGGCGATGCGCAGGGCGAGCGGCAGGTGGCCGCACCGGTCGGCGATCTCGCGCAGCGTGTCCTGGTCGCCGGACGCGTCCGTGCCGTCCGTCCGGCCGGCGACGATCACGGCGAGCATGTCGGCGGCGGCACCCGCGGGCAGCGGCTGGAGCGGCAGCCTTCGGGCGTGCTCGATCCCCGTGAGAGCGCGGCGGCAGGCGATCCACACCTCGGCGGGACCCGGTCCCGGCAGCAGCGGGCGGACCTGACGCTCATGGGCGGCGTTGTCGAGGACGATCAGGACCCTTCGCTCACGCAGAAGATCGTGGTAGAGGCTCAACCGGTCCTCGGCGTCGGCGGGCACGGCCTCCTCGCGTACCTCCAGAGCGCGCAGCAGACGCCGCACGACCTGATCGGGTTCGACCGGTTCGGGATCGAGCCCGCGCAGGTCGAAGAAGAAGCATCCGTCCGGGTGGCGGTCGGCGACGAGCGCGGCGGTGCGCACGACCAGCGCCGTCTTCCCCAGCCCCGGCGCCCCCGACACGATCGACACCCGCGGATCGGAGCCGGCGGCCCCGGCGAGCCAGGCGCTCTCCTCCGTGCGGCCGACGAAGTCGGGTACGGACGGAGGCAGTCCGCACAGGCGGGTGGCGGGTGGCTCCGGGAAGAGGCGGCGTCCCGCACGGGCCGCGGCCTTCAACGCCGAGGCGTCGTCCTCGCCGAGCCGCAGGCCGTCGGAGAGCGCTTGGACCGTGCGTGCCTGCGGACTCCGGCTGCGACCGCGCTCCATGTCACCGATCGCCCGGGCACTCACACCCGAGAGTTCGGACAGCTCTTCCAGCGTAAGACCCGCGCCGTGCCGCAACTTGCGCAGCAGCGTACCCAGTTCCGGCCTCCCCACCTGCACCCTTTTCTCGCCTTCCGGACTGTCGCTTCAGGTCTCTCGAGCCTACAGACCGGAGCCGGACGGACGAGTGGCGGTCCCCTGCCGACACTGTCGTCGTGCGGTCGCCGTCTTCCGGCGACGAAGTTCCTCCGCCCCGGCGAAGGCCTCCTTCGCGGCGTTCCGTCTGCCGCGGCGGGCTTCCCGGGGTGCTGGACGGGACGTGCGGGCCGTCACCGCCACGGCGTTCGACCGGGCCGAGCCCGGCAGCGGGCTGATCGCCGGATATCTGGAGCGACTGCCCCGGAAAGCAGGAAAGTCCGGCCCCCGAGTGGAAAGCCGACTCGCCGTCATCGCCGTGGTCCCGATGTCGCCGCTGATTCGGGAGAGGCGGCGGCACTCCGCCCCGATGGGTCGGCCGCGCGCCCTCCGTGCTGCCGCTGCTGCGGAACGAGGAGGACGAACGTGCGGCCACCGCGCCCGGACGCACAAGGATCCCGTCCGGGCGCGGTGACCGGACGGGATCCGTAGTGCCGTCCTTCGCGGGCATGCGAGGACAGCGGGCGGGGCGGGGCCCGCGGCGTCAGCCGACCGACAGGACGGCCTTCTCGATGAGGTCGGCGACGTCCTCGGGGTGGGAGAGCATCACCAGGTGCGAGGAGTCGACCTCCACGGTCGACATGCCCGCGCGCCGGTAACCGTAACGCTCCACCTCAGGGTTGATGGTGTGGTCGGCGGAGGCCACCAGACCCCAGGAGGGCTTCGTCTTCCACGCGGCGACGGGAGCCGCCTCGGCGAACGCCTGGGCGGCCAGGGGGCGCTGGGAGACCGCGAGAATCTTCGCGAGTCCGGGGTCGATGTCGTGGGCGAAGACGGCCGGGAAGCTCTCCGGCGCCACCGATACGTCGGTGCCCGGCTCGTCCGAGCCCTCGACCGGGAAGGGGGTGTACACGAGCGCGGAGGCGAGGTCGGAGTCCGGGAAGCGGCCCTGCAGCTCACCCAGGCTCTCGCCCTCCTGGAGCGCGTACCCGGCCAGATAGACCAGGCCCTTCACGTTCTCCTCCTCGCCCGCGACGGTGATGACCGCCCCGCCGTACGAGTGGCCGACCAGGATCACCGGACCGGCGATCGACCGCACCACGGAGGCGACGTAGGCGGCGTCACCGATCAGGCTCCGGTTGGGCACCGCGGGGGCGACGACGCCGAGGCCACGGTCCGTCAGCACCGGGATGAGCCGGGCGAAGCTGGAGGCATCGGCGAAGGCGCCGTGCACCAGGACGATCGTCGGACTGTCGGACGATGACATGGGAGAACTCCTTGGATCTTCGTGGTTCCGTGAACGAGGAAATCAGGCGGCGTGCAGAGCGGCGCGGAGCGTGCCGATCGCCTGCTCGATGGCCGCCCCGGCCGCGTGCGTTCCGCGCAGCGCGTCGAGCATCACGAAGTCGTGGATGATGCCCTGGTAGCGGACCGCGGTGACGGCGACACCGGCTTCGCGCAGCTTGTTGGCGTAGGCCTCGCCCTCGTCGCGCAGCACATCGGCCTCACCGGTGATGACCAGAGCCGGCGGCAGCCCGGTGAGCTGCTCCGTGGTGGCGCGCAGCGGCGAGGCGGTGATCTCGGCGCGCTGGGCCGGGTCGGTCGTGTACTGGTCCCAGAACCACTGCATGCCGTCGCGGCGGAGGAAGTACCCCTCGGCGAACTGGTGGTACGACGCGGTGTCGAAGGACGCGTCGGTGACGGGGTAGAACAGCACCTGCTGGACCAGCGGTACGTCGCCCCGCTCCTTGGCCATGAGGGTGAGGGCGGCGGTCATGTTGCCGCCCACCGAGTCGCCGGCCACTGCGATGCGGCCGCCGTCCAGACCCTTGCCGGCACCCTCGGTGACCACCCAGCGGGCGACCGCGTAGTTCTGCTCGATCGCGACCGGGTAGCGGTGCTCGGGGGAGAGGTCGTACTCCGGGAAGACGACGGCCGCGCCCGCGCCGGTCGCGAGCTCGCGGACGAGCCGGTCGTGGGTGTGCGCGTTGCCGAACACCCAGCCCGCGCCGTGGATGTAGAGGACGACCGGAAGCGTGCCGGTGGCCCCGGCGGGCTTGACGATGCGTGCCCTGACGGATCCGGTGGGACCGCCCTCGACGGTGATCCACTCCTCGGTGATCTCAGGCTTCTCGATGTCGCCCGACTGCACCTCGTCCACCGCCTTGCGGCCCTCGGCCGGGGCGAGCTCGAAGAGGTACGGCGGGTTCGCGGTCGCCTCGGCGAACGCGGCGGCGGCCGGCTCCAGCACGGGGGCGGTCGGCGCGGCGGGGATCTCGGACATGGCTCGTCTCCTGTCGTCCGGGCTCCGGCCGGGGCCGGTCGGCCCACGGGGCAGGGGGCCCGGTGTGGAAAAAAGGGGGTGACGACAGGGACGCTACGGCCCCGGACCATGGGCGCCTTGCCCGTGAACGCCCCGGCTCTGTCCTCTCCGTGCGCGGACGCGCCCCCGTACAGGACCGGTCAGCCCGGCGCCCGCCGCTCCTCGGACGTCTCCACCGTCGACGTGATCCGCACGACCGACGGATCGCGGGGTGCCGAGCCGAACCCGAAAATCACCGGCGGGTCGACGGGCGCGAGTCCGCCGAGATCCGCCCCGTCGAGGGAGGCGCTCGCCGACAGGACGCGGTGCTGGTCCCGCGCCCCGTACCACTCGCGCCGGCCCGGACCGGCGCTGCCGAGCGTACGGACGCCGGGCAGCAGACGGGCCGGTACGTCGCACACGGCGGCCCACGTGTGGCTGCGCGCGAGCGGCGCGGGCACCGTCCGCAGCAGCCATCCCAGCGCCGTCCGGGGGCCGGTGACGAGGTCCAGAGCGAGCGGGCCCGCCCCGACGCACCAACGGGCCCCGTACCGCCGGACGGCCACCGGCACCACGTCGACCCGGTCGAAGGTGTACGTCTGTGCGACGAAGGCGGCGATACGGGGGGTGGGTGCCAGCAGCCGGCGCTCACCGCCGGGGTGCTCGATCATGACGTCGCTGAACGCCCCGAACGGCGAGCGCGGCCAGTGCCCCAGCACCAGCCGCGTCCCCGAGGCGGTACCCACGGCCCCGATCCATCCGTCGAAGTACCAGCGCCGCCGCGTCATACCCGCCAGTCTGTCCCGAGGACGCGGAAACTGCCTGTGGGGCCCCTCATCCGGATAGGGCTGGGCCCGGTCCGGGCACAGGACCCCGGTGCTCCTACCAGGTCACCCCGAGCCGCACCGGACCACGCGAGGTGGAGCCCAGACGCCACTGGACGGACGAGGCCGGCTCGGTGAGCCGGAGCTTGGGGAGGCGGGCCGCCAGACGGTGCAGGGCGAGCTGGAGCTCCGTCCGGGCCAGCCACGCACCCAGGCAGTAGTGCGGCCCCGCCCCGAACGACAGGGTGGGCGCCGCCAGCGGAGCGAACAGGTCCGCGGACCACTCCGACGGGAAGACCGCCGGGTCCCGGTTGGCCATGCCGCAGTCCGCGACCACCACCGCTCCGGCCGGGATGAACACGCCTCCCACCTCGACGTCCTCGTGCGCACGGCGGGTGGTGCCGCGGTCGTCGCCCAGCGGAATGCCGTGCAGCAACCGGTCCGCCAGCCGCCCGGCCGCCTCCTCGCCCGAGGCGAGCCGGGGCCAGCACTCCGGCCGCTCGCCGAGCAGGTACAACAGCGAGTTGCTCAGCATGGTCATCGTGCTGTCATGGCCTCCGACCACCAGCCCGCAGACCAGACTCACCAACTGCGCCTCCGGGATGCCGCCCTCCTCGTCGGCGGCCAGTACCAGCCCGCTCACCAGGTCGTCCCCGGGCTCGCGCCGCCGCAGGGCCAGCAGCTCGGCACCGAACGCCGAGAATTCGGCCATGGCCGCGCCGACTTCCTCCGCGGGCCAGGAACCGTCCGAGAGGGCGTACTCGCTCCAGTGGCGCATCCGCTCCCGCGCCGAGGCGTCGAGACCCATCAGCCGGCTGATCACGGCCGCCGGCAGCGGCAGCGCGAACTCGGCGACGATGTCCACGGGGGCCTCCCGGCGGGACAGCTCCTCCAGGAGCTGTTCCACGATCGCCGCGATCCAGGGCTGCCAGCGTGCGACGGCCCTCGGGGTGAAGGCGCGGTGCATGGTGCGGCGCAGACGCAGATGCTCGGGACCGTCCTGATTGAAGAGCAGGTCCGGATCGTTCACGAGGACCGGCTGGTCCGGCAGGGACGGTCCGTCCGGCGTGTACAGCCCGGCCCGCCCGAACCGGCTGTCGCCGAGCACCTGCCGGACGTCCGCGTACCGGCTCACCAGCCAGGCGGGCGAACCGTCGGACAGCTCGACGCGCTCCGGAGGGCCCGGGACCCCGAACTCCAGTCGGTGCAGCGGGAGCAGAGCCCGCTCGGGACCGGCGTTGTCACTGACTGCGGCGGACACACGACCTCCTGGCTGTACGGGACCGACGGGGAAGACAGCGGGTGGGACAGGGGGAGGGATACGGGCGGGGACGGGACGGTCACAGCTCCACCAGCACCTTGCCCAGGTTGGACGCACGGTCGTGGTAGAGGCTCCGGTAGGCGGCGGGGATGGAGTCGAAACCGTGGTGAAGTGTGTGGTCGCACACGATCTCCCCCCGCCGGATCCGGCCGCCCAGCTCCGTGTGGAGGGCCCGCCAGTTCTCGTCGGTGAACCACTCCAGGGAGAAGATCCCGCGCACCGTCGTCCGCGGGAACATGATGTATGGCAGCAGCCTCGGCCCGACCGCGTCCCGGCCCACCTGGGTCGCCCACTGCCAGCACACCGCCACCTGGCTGTTGACGTTGAGCAGCGAGAACACCGCGTCGGTGACCGCGCCGCCCAGATTGTCGAAGTAGCGGTCGACACCGTCCGGCGCCGCCCACGCCAGCGCCTCGCGCACACTCCCGGCACTGTCGCCCTGGCGGTACAGGACGACCGCGTCGAACCCCAGCCCGGTGAGGTACTCGGCCTTCCGAGGACTCGATGTCGTACCGACCACCCGGGCGCCGGCCAGCCGCGCCATCTGCCCGACCAGCGTCCCCACGGCGCCGGACGCCCCGCTGATGACCAGGGTGTCGCCCGGCCGGACCGTCAGGAAGGTGGTGAGCGTGCCCCACGCGGTCATGCCGGGGCCGCCCATCGCGCTGAGCGCCGTCGCGAGAGGGAGCGCCTCGTCGAACCAGCCCGGGTCGAGACGCCGGTAGGCGGGGAACACCATCGGGAAGGTGCCCGTCTGCCAGAGCCACTGGGTGCCCTTGCTGACGAGATGGGAGCGCCAGCCGCCGAAGCCCTGCACCAGGTCGCCCGGCCGGTGCGGGGCGAGCGGCCCGGCCTCCAGCACCTCCATGACCGAATCGGCGCCCATGTGGCTGCCGAGCGGGGTGTCCAGGGCGATGCCCTGGAGATAGGGATCGACCGACACGTAGAGCGTCCGCAGCAGCATCTCGTCGGGCGCCAGATCCACGTCGATGTCCTCGACGACCTGCTCGTAGATCCGGTCCACGTCGGGAGTCCCCTCGACGTGCTCCCGAACGACCCACTTCTTGGTCTTCACAGGTGCTCCTTGTCCACGCCGGTGGAAGTGCCGGTGGAAGTGCCGGTGGAGGTGAGGGGGGCCGTGACGGAGGGAGACTGGGAACGCCTCGGCACCGGGACGACGAGGTGGGTCGGCAGGGGCCCGCTGTCGTCGACCGACGCGGTGAACCCGCGGCCGTCGTCGCGGCAGACGAACTGCATGACGTGCCGGCCCGCGGCGGCGGCGCGGATCAGCCCGCCGGTGGTCGCCCAGACACCGGACTGGTAGAAGTTCTCCAGCCCCGGCAGCCCCGGGCCGTGCTTCTTGACGAGCTCCTCCAGGGTCTCGCCGCTCTCCACGAACGGCTGCCACCCCAGCACGGTCCCGTCGTGGTTGCCCGTGTACCGGACCTGGGTGAGTGGGCTCGACACGTCGCGTACCACGATGGCGTCCTCGATGCCCGGGTATCGCTCCTCCAGGAACCGAACGAGCGCCGTGCGCGCCCGACGCTTCGCCGCGTAGTAACCGCGCCCGTGCCGGACCGGGAGGGTGTGGAGCCGCTCGCCGCCCCGGGTCCGGGTGAGCTGCTCCGGCCCCTCGTCCAGGGCCCGCCAGGGCGCGATGTCGCAGAAGTACGTGGCGTAGACGACGGAGGTCCCGCTCGGCGACAGCTCCGGGTAATGGCGGCTGCGGAACTGGACGTTGACGCTCGGATGGCGGATGCCGGTCAGCTCCGCGGCCTGCGCCTCGTCCAGCAGATAGGTGGTGCACGGATCACCCTCGGGAAAGGGGCGCTTGAGCCCGAGGAAGAGAGTGAAGTACCCCGGGAACACCATGCCCGGCTCGTACAGGGTCCGGGTGTAGAGCCGGCGGTAGGCGTCGTCGAGATAGCGCCCCTTCAGCAGCTTCATCATCGTGGTGGGACCGTCGCACGCCGACACCACGATGTCCGCGCGCATCTCCCGGCCGTCGCTGAGCCGCACCCCGACCGCACGGTCCCGCTCGACGAGGATCTCCTCCACCTTGGTGTTGTACGAGACCCTTCCGCCGAGCTTCAGATAGCGCTGCTCGATCGACCGGGCCAGACCGAGCGACCCGCCCTCGGGCACCCCGGCCGACAGATTGGCGTGCGAGGCGAGCTGGAAGTGGGTCGGCAGCACCGGGAACCCCGGATGCCTCTCGTACAGCACGAAGTTGAACGACTGCCGCAGCAGCGGGTCCTTGAACCGCGCCGAGTACTCCGACATCAGCACCGAGATCGATTTGCGCACCGCGTTGAAGTACGGCAGGAACGACGCGAGCATCCGCCAGCGTTCCAGCCGGCCCATCAGCCCGACCGGTTTCAGGAAGGGGTAGACGGCCAGCGCCTTGCGGAAGGCGCGCAACTGGCGGCAGAAGTCCCTGATCTGCTTCGCGTCGGCGGGCGACAGCTCGGTCAGATGCTCCTGAAGCCGGTCCGGATCGGAGTAGAAGTAGACCGCCCGGCCGTCCGGGACGCGCACGATGTTGAACACCTCGAAGTGGCGGATCTCCTTGCCCTGCAACGCGCCGAGCTCCAGCCAGATCTGGTGCATCTCGTTGCCCGGACCACTGCCCAGCAGCCAGCTGACGCAGGCGTCCAGGGTGAAGTCCCCGCGCTCCCAGGCGGTGCAGCACCCTCCCGGGAGCTCGTGCATCTCCAGCACCTCGGTGCGGTAACCGTTCATCTGCGCGTATGCCCCGGTGGAGAGACCACCGAGCCCCGCACCAATGATGATCATGGTTTCCCTGCCGCGCGGTGAACGCGCCATGGACCTGCCCTTCTCGGTCGTCACGCGCCGGTGCCCTCCTTGGCGGTCCACCGGTCGAGCTGCGGCAGCCGCCCCAGCTTCCCGGTGTGCCAGGGACCGGAGGGGGTGCTCTCCCACGCCCTGAACGGGATGCCCAGCTCCTCGCAGAGGTACTGCGCGGCGAACCGGCCGGTGGAAGCGGCACGGATCAGGCCGCCCATGCCGACCCACTGGCCGGCCATGGAGAAACCGCTGAGCCCGGGCAGCCGCATCCGGTCCTTGCCGACCAGATCGGACGCCACGTCGTCGGCGTCCGAGAACGCCTTCCAGGCCAGGATCGAACCGTTGTGGTTGCCGGTGTAACGCCGGGTCGTGGCCGGCGAGGCCACGTCCACCAGCTCGATCCGCCCGGCCACGTCCGGCCACCGCCGGGCCAGGAAGCCCCGTACGAAGTCGGCGACCTGCTGCTTCTGCGCGCGGTACGCCTTGCGGTCGCTGCGGCGCAGCTCCTGCCAGTGGGTGTAGTCGCTGAAGTAGGTGCAGTGCACCACCGACTTGCCGGGCGGTGCGAAACCGTCGGAGTAGCGGGACCGCAACTGGACCACCAGACTGCTCTGCAGGGCGCCCGGGAGACGGGCGGCGTCCTCGGGCCTCAGCAGGTACGTGGTGCTGTGGGCGTCCTCGGCCGGGAGCGGGCCCCGGATACCCACGAAGGCCGAGACCACCGCGGGGAAGAGGGTGCCCGGCTTCTCCAGCAGCTCCTCGTAGAGCCGGTCGATCCGCGGGCTGGTCCAACGGCCCTCCAGCAGTCCCTGGATGGTGGTCCGCCCGTCGCAGGCGGAGACGACGTGGTCGGCGTAGTACCTCCTGCCGTTGCGGAGTTCGACCCCGATCGCCCGGCCGTTCTCCACCAGCACCTTCTCGGTGCGGGCCCGGTAGGTGACCGTGCCGCCCAGCCCGGTGTACCGCTCCTCCACCGACCGGGCGAGCCCGAGCGAACCCCCCTGGGGGAAGCCCGCGTTGCCGTGGTACGCGCTGGCCATGTTGAAGAGGTACGGCAGCAGCGGGAAGCCCTCCGGGTCCTGGAAGAAGATGTTCCGGAACGCCCTGCGCAGCAGCGGGTCCTCGAACCGGTCGGCGAACCGGTGCATCGGCGTCGCCGCGGTCCGCCAGAAGAGGCGGAACGCCGGCAGCACCGTGCGCAGCGTCGCCGCCCTCTCCCGTACGGTCCGCAGGGCGGGCGCGGTCAGGAACGGATACAGCTCGATCCTGGTGAACCGCCGCAGGTCCCGGCAGAACGAGTGGATCAGCCTGGCGTCCGCCGGGGAGAGGCCGGTCAGATGCTCCTCCAGCCGGTCCGGGTCGTTCCAGAAGGTCACCGACCGGCCGTTCTCGTCGACCACCTTGTTGAACAGCTCGAAGTTGGTGATCGACTTGCCGTCCAGCGCGCCCAGTTCACGCCACACCTGGTTCGCGTCGTTGCCGGCGGCTGTGCCGATCAGCCACTCGATGCAGTAGTCGAAGATGTAGCCGTCCCGGGACCAGGCCGTGCAGCAGCCCCCGGGCAGCACGTGCTTCTCGAAGATCCTGGTCCGCGCCCCGCTCATCTGCGCGTACACGCCGGTGGACAGCCCCGCCACGCCCGCGCCGACGATGATGACGCGGGGCTTGCTGCCGGGAGTGCGCTCCCGTCGGCCCCAGTCGGAGCCCGCCTCATCCCGCATGGCCGTCGTCTCCCGTCAGCAGGGCGCGTACCAGCGCGGCGTTGCGGGGCAGGTGCTTGGGACCGAGCATGTCGGCGTGGGCACCGGACCCCTTCAGGACGCGGGTCCCGGTGGTGGAACTGCCGTGCCAGGCACCGGGGACGCCGACCGCGTAGAGGCCGGCCTTCTCCTCGTCCGTCACCACGCCCACCCGGGCGGCCACCGTCCCCGTGTTGGGCGTCCGCCCGCAGAACTCCAGGTACTCGGCGGCATGTTCCAGGACGGTCCGGGTGACGACCTCCGAGCCCGTGTGCAGATGGATGTGGCGGCCCAGCTCCGCCTCGAAGGTCTTGATCCCTTCCTCTCCCGGCTCGTACGTCTCCATGATGCGGCGGGAGTCGAGTACCACCACCCGGCCCACCACGCGGCCCCTCGACTCCAGCTCCTTCGCCACCTCGAACGCGAGGTTGCCGCCGAGCGAATAGCCGAGCAGCAGGCAGGGGCCGTCCGGTTCGACGGACTCCACCAGGTCGGCGTAGCGGGCCACCTTGTCGTCGCCCGGCACGTAGTTGAAGGCGACGGTGCGGTGCCGGTACCGCGCGAGGTGCTCCGCGAGACCCCGGTAGACCAGCCCGTGCCCGCCCGCCGGAGGGAAGCAGAAGACGGGCCGCCCCGCGCCGGGGTTGAAGGTCAGATAGGGCAGCTCCTCGGCGGACGTGCTGTTGACGAGCTCCTCCACCGCCGCGGCCATCCCGTGCAACGTGGTGACCTGGTAGAGCCGGCTCACCGGGATGCTGACGCCGAACTCCGTCCGCAGCTGGTGGAGCAGCTCGATCAGCTTGATGGAACTCCCGCCGGACTCGAAGAAGTCGTCCCCGAGCCCCGCCCGCTCCATCCCGAGCAGAGCCCCCCAGTGCCGGGCCATGCTCACCTCGTACAGGGTCACCGGCGGTTCGTACGTCTGCTGCCGGTCCCCGCTCACCGGCACCGGCAGTGCCGTGACGTCGACCTTCCCGTGCGGGGTGAGCGGCAGCGCGTCGAGCTCGGTGACGTGCGAGGGCACCATGTACGAGGGCAGGGCGCCCGCGAGATGGCGGCGCAGCGCCCGTCGGTCGAGCACCGCCCCCGGCTCCGCCACGCAGTACGCGCAGAGCGTGGCGTCCCCGGCGGCGTCCGGGCGGACGGCCACCACCGCCCGGGCGAGACCCGGCCAGCCCGCCAGGTGCGCCTCGATCTCGCCGATCTCGATCCGGTGGCCCCGCAGTTTGACCTGGTGGTCGCCGCGCCCGAGGAGATGCACCCGGCCCTCCGTGTCCCAGCGCGCCAGGTCCCCGGTCCGGTACAGGCGTTCCGGCAGCGCCCCGGACTCCCGGCTCAGGAGCCGGGTGACGAAACGCACGGCGGTCTGCTCCGGGTCGCCGGCGTACCCCAGGGCCACACCCTCGCCCCCGATCCACAGCTCGCCCGGCACACCCGGCGGCACCGGTTCACCGTGGGCGTCGAGGACATGGAGCGTGCTGTTGGGCAGCGGGCGGCCGATCGGCACCATCAGACCCGGCTCCAGGTCGTCGGCGGGCCCCTCGAAGAAGGCGCTGTCGATCGTGGCCTCGGTGAGACCGTAGGAGTTGATCACGCGGGTCCCGGGCCCGCAGAGCTCGCGCAGCCGCGTGTACTCCGCGACCTTCCAGGCATCGGAACCGACCACCAGGAGCCGCAGGAAGTCGAGCCGCGCGCCCTCCCTCGCGCAGTGGTCCATCAGGCCCCGCACGACGGCGGGGACGAACTCCGCGCAGTCCACCCGCTCGCTCCGCATGGTGCGGTACAGCCGGGGCGTGTCGAAGATCAGGTCCCGGTCGGCCAGCACCAGGCTGCCTCCCGAGCACAGCGCCCGCACCAGGTCACCGGTGAACACGTCGAACGAGGGCTCCGCCATCTGGAGATGGACGCCCGACCCGTCGAGCCGGTACTCCCGCAGCCACGCGGCGTACGCCGAGGCCAGGCTCCGGTGGCTGACCCGGACCGCCTTGGGGCGGCCGGTGGAGCCCGAGGTGTTGATCACGTAGGCCGGGGCGTCCGGGTCGGCCTCCACCTGAGGGGCCGGCCCGTCCGACTCCGTCCCGCGCAGACCGTCCAGGGTCGTCACGGTGAGGGGCAGGCCCTCCGCCCACGGGGCGCGGGTGTTCTCGACGACCAGCAGAGCGGCCTCGGCGCCGCGCAGCACGTGCGCGACCCGGTCGGCAGGCTGGTCCGGATGGACCGGAAGGTAGGCGCCTCCCGCCTTCAGCACGGCGAGCAGCGTGACGATCAGCTCCGGCGACTTGTCCAGGCAGACCCCGACGACCGACCCGGCGGAGACCCCCAGGTCGCGCAGGCGCCGCGCCCGCGCGTTCGCCCGCCGGTCCAGCTCGCCGTACGTCATCCGCGCCGTCTCCCCCGAGAGGGAGGGCATCGAGACCGCGACCGCGGCGGGCCGTGCGGCGGCGGCCTCCTCGATCAGCCGGTGGACCGGGCGGGCGCCGGCCGCCGTCGGCCCGGTACGGGCCGGCAGCGCACGGGCGCCGCTCCACTCGCCCACCAGCCGCTCACGCTCCGGGGCGTCCAGCATCTCCAGCCGGGGCGTCGGCAGTTCCGCCGCCGCACGGGTCATGCTCTCCAGCAACTGGACGTAGTGCGCGGCCATCCGGCGGACCGTCTCCGGCCGGAAGAGGTCGGAGTTGTACTTCAGCACGCAGTGGAAGCGCCCCTCCGCCTCGTCCTCGTACGCCGACAGGGTCAGGTCGAACTGCCCCTCCTCCTCAGGCAGTTCGATGTACTCCAGCCGGTAGCCGTACTGCTCGGTGGCCACCTTGTGGGTGAGCAGGATGAACATCGCCTGGAAGACCGCGGAACGGCTCGGGTCGTGCTGGAGCCCCAGCTCCTCGACCAGCAGCACGAACGGGTACTCCTGGTTGTCCAGGCCGTTCAGCACGGTGGAGCGGACCTGCTCCAGCAACTCGGCGACCGTCGGCGCGCCCGAGAGGTCCGCGTGCAGGGGGAGCGGGTTGACGAAGTAGCCGTAGACCGAGGAGAACTCCTGCTGCGTGCGGCCGGTCACCGGGCTGCCGACCACGACGTGGTCCTGCCCGGAGTAGCGGTGCAGGAGGACGTAGTACGCGCTCAGCAGCACCATGAACGGCGTCACCCCGTGCTGCTGCGCCAGCGCGTGCACCCGGGCGCTGAGGCCGTCGTCCAGGACGAAGAACTCGGAGGCGCCGTTGTGCGTCTGCACGGCCGGGCGCGCCCCGTCCACCGGCAGGTCCAGCAGGGGGACCTCGGCGGGCAGGTGAGACCGCCAGTACTCCAGCATCGCGCCGGCCTCCCGGCTTGCCAGGAAGCGGTTCTGCTGGTTGAGGAAGTCGAGATAGCGTGCGCCCACCGGCGGCAGCGCGGGCTCCCGCCCCTGCTTCAGGGACTCGTGGACGGCGAGCAGTTCCTCGATGAAGGTGAAGGTCGAGATCGCGTCCGAGACGATGTGGTGGACCGCCTTCATGATGACCCAGCGGCCCGGCTCACGCTTGAAGAGGCGGAACCGCACCAGCGGATCGCGTTCGAGGTCGTACGGCTTGCGGTACTCGCGGATGATCGTCCGCCGGATCTCCCCCCACTCCTGGCCCTGGACGTCGAAGAGCGCGAGATCGGGCTCCGCACCGGACGTCGTCCGCTGCACCGGCTGCCCCTCCTCCAGGTGGAAGTTGGTGCGCAGCGCGGGATGCCGGGCGATGAGCCGGCGCACGGCCTCGAACATCAGGTCCGGTTCGATCTCGGCGCGTACCTCCACCGCCCCGCCGATGTTGTACGCGTACCCGTCGGGGTTGAGCTGCTTGAGGAACCAGAGCGCCTTCTGGTTCTGGGTCAGCGGGTGACTGCTCTCGTCGGTGAACACCGCCACGGCGCTCGCCGCTTCGCCCTCCCCGGCGGCGTCCGCCGCGACGCGTTCCAGCAGCCCCTCGTACAACTGGTCGGCCAACTGGCCGACAGGGGTTCCGCTCAGCAGGGCGACCACCGGCAGCGCGATGCCGAGATCGGCCTGCACCCGGGCACGGAGTTCCATCGCGAGCAGTGAGTCGAGACCCAGACCGCCGAGTCCGCCGGACGGGTCGATCTCCTCCTGCGCCGTACGCAGCACGGTGGCGGTGAGCGAGGTGAACCGCTCGACCACCAGGGCGCGCCGCTCCGCCTCCCCGGCGCGCCGGAAGGTGTCGAGGAAGCCGTTGCCCTCCTCCGCCACCTGGTCACGGGCGGTCGCGGCGAGCTCGGAGACCAGCGGGGGAGGCGAGTCGTACCAGGCCAGGAACGTCGGCCAGTCGACGACCGTCGCGACCAGCAACTGGGCCCGGTCCTGCCCGATGACCCGCTCCAGCACGCTCATCCCGGCGTCCGGGGACAGCGAGCTCATGCCCCGGCTGTGCAGGTAGTGGTCGACCAGGCCGAGCTCCTCGATCATGCCGGTCGCCCACGGACCCCAGTCCAGACTCAGCGCGGGCAGCCCCTGGGCACGCCGCCGGTGCGCCAGCGCGTCCAGGAAGGCGTTGCCGGCGGCGTAGTTGGTCTGGCCGGCCGTCGTCAGCAGCGAGGCGATCGAGGCGAAGAGCACGAAGTGGTCGAGCGGCTCTTCCCGCAGATGCCGGTCGAGCAGGTACGCGCCCATGACCTTCGGGTCCAGCACCGCGTCGAAGGTGGTCCGGTCCATGTCCGCGACGAGCGTGTCGCGCACCTGCCCGGCGAGATGGAACACGCCGCGCACCGGGGCGCCGCCCCGGCGCCGGTAGGCGTCGAGCCAGCCGGTGAGCGCGTCCTCGTCGGTCACGTCCACCGGCGCCAGGACCGGCTGCGCGCCGAGGGCCTCCAGCTCCCGGAGGAGCGCGACGGCCCGGCCGGCGGCGGTGGCCGGGCCGGCCGCGGCCCACTCCTTGCGCGGCGGGACCGGGGTGCGGCCCATCAGGATCAGCCGGCGGGCGCCGCGCTTCACGAGGGTCCGGCACAGGAGCCGGCCCAGCGCCCCGAACGCACCGGTGACCAGATAGCTCCCGTCCGCGCGCAGCCTCAGCGGCAGCGGTCTGGTCAGTCCTTCGGCGGGGCGGAGGCGGCTGGTCGCGCGGCGGTCGCCCCGCAGCCCGATCTCCTCCTCGTCGTCGGTCAGGAACTCGCGCAGCAGAGCCTCGGCGTCGGCCAGGAGGCCGGGCGCGCCGGGCTCCCGCGCGGGGTCCAGGTCGACCAGCTTGCCGCGGTGTCCGACCAGTTCCTGGTGGCGCAGCACCCGCGTGACGCCCCAGGCCGGGGCCGCGAGCGGCTCGACCGTCTCGCCCGGTGACACGGGCTGCGCGCCCCGGGTGACGACGTGGAGCCGGCCGCCGGTCCGCCGTGCGGCGAGGATCCGGGCGAGCGCGACCAGGGAGTAGGCGCCCGTTCCGGCCGCCCGTGCCAGGCCCTTGCGCTCACAGGCCGGGAGCCCCGGCAGATCGAGGTTCCACAGATGGACGACCGTGCCCCGGAAGGGCGTGCCGTCCCGGTCCAGATCGGCGAAGAGCCGCTCCAGATGTTCGGCGGACTCCGGCGCGACCGCGAACTCGCCGTCCCGGACCGGCCGCCCCCGCGACGTGTCCGCCCGCACCACTCGGCAGCGCTCCCCCCGCGCGGTCACCAGATCGGCGAAGGCGTCCCCGACGCCGCCGCTGTCCGCGAGAACCAGCCACTCCTGTTCACCGGCCCCCGCGACGAGGGAGCCGGATTCCTCGGGGACCTCGGCCCACGGGCGGTCGATCCAGGCGGGTTCGGCGAGCCAGGAGTCGATGGTGCTCCGGGAGACGGCGGCCGACGCCTTCTCCACGTCCGCCGCGCGGAATCCGCGTAAAGCCCCGAGCGCCGTGCCGTCCTCCGCGTACAACGCGAGGTCGCCGACGAGTTCGTCGCCGTCGCTGCGCGACACCGTGCCGTGCACCCAGAGCGGCCGGTCGCCGACGGGGGAGAGACTCATCTCGTCGAGCGAGAGCGGCAGCCTGATCCCGGTACCGGGTGAGGACGCCTCCGGCGCCAGGATCTGGGGCGTCAGCAGGCTCTGGAAGCAGGCGTCCAGCAGGGTGGGATGAATGTGGTGGCGGGAGGCTTCGTCGCCGATGACCGCCGTCGGGACGATCCGTGCCAGCACTTCGCCGGTGCCGATCCAGACCTCCTGGATGGCTTGGAAGGCGGGGCCGTAGTGGTAGCCCAGGGCGGCCAGCCCGGCGTAGCACTCCTGCGCGCCGAGCCGGCGGGTACTCCGTCCCCTGACCGCGTCGGTGTCCAGCGCGGGACCGGCCGAGCGCCGCTGTGCGGAGCGGACCACTCCGCTCGCGTGCACGGCACGCTCCGCGTCCGGCCCGGCGGGCGCGGAGGCGATGGTGAAGTCCCCGTTCTCCAGGGACACGGAGAGCTGGACGGTCCTCGCCTCGTCCTCCGCGAGGAAGAGCGCCTTGCGCAGGTCGATGTCGGCGAGCACCACGTGGGTGCCCCCGGTGAGGGTCCGTACGGCCTGGACCGCCATCTCCAGATAGCCGGCGGCGGGGAAGACCACGGTGTCCTGGATGCGGTGGTCGGCGAGGTACGGCAGGGTCTCGGTGTCGAGCCGGGACTGCCAGGTGGGTTGGGCGTGGCTGGTGCGGCGGCCCAGCAACGGGTGGTCGAGCAGGCCGAGCCTGACCTGGGCGACGGAGCTCGGCTCCGTCCAGTGGCGGTCGCGGCGCCAGGGATAACGGGGCAGCGGGACGGTCTCGCCTGCGGGGTGGAGTACGTCCCACGCGATGGGGACGCCGAGGTTGTGCAGGGTGGCGAGGGAGAGGGCGAAGCGCTCGTTCTCGTCCTCCGCGCGCCGGACCGAGGGGACGGAGAGGGCCGTACGGCCGCCGGCCTCCAGGCATTCGCGGATCGCGTGCCCCAGGACCGGGTGCGGGCCCACCTCCAGGAAGAGCCGGTAGCCGTCGTCGGCGAGACGGTCCACGGCGGCGCGGAAACGCACCCGGTCGCGGACGTTCTTCCACCAGTACCCCGCGTCCAGCTCGGTGCCCTCGGCGACTCCGTCCCGACCGGTGAGGTAGAGGGGAACGCGCGCCCGGCGGGGCGTGATGTCCGCGAGGGACTCCAGCAGCTCGTCCTTGATGCGGTCCATCGCGGCGCTGTGGTACGGGACCTCGACCGACAGGAACTTCACGAAGACCTCTTCGGCCCGGAGCGACTCCGCCAGTGCGGTGAGCGCCTCCTCGTCCCCGGCGAGGGTGACCGAGGCAGGGCTGTTGACGGCGGCCACCGAGATACGCGAGCCGAAGGGGCGCACCCGCCGTTCCGCCTCGTCCTCGGGCATACCGAGGGCGAGCATGGTGCCCGCCCCGGCCAGGGTGTGCTGCAGGCGGCTGCGGTGGACGGCGATCGCGACCGCGTCCTCCAGTGAGTAGACGCCCGCCTCGTAGAAGGCCGCGATCTCGCCGGTGCTGTGCCCCACGACGGCGTCGGGGCGCACGCCGTACGAGCGCCAGAGGGCCGCCAGCCCGATCTGCACCGCGAAGTTGGCCGGCTGCGCCAGCCAGGTCTCCGCCATCCGGGACCGGTCCTCACCGGCCGTCATCTCGTCGAGGAGGGACCAGCCCGCGATCCTTCTGATCTCCCTGTCGCATGCGGCGACCGTGTCCCGGAACACGGGCTCGCTCGCCAGCAGCCCGCGTCCCATGCCCCACCACTGGGGGCCCATGCCGGTGAACACCTGGACCAGGCGGCCGTCCTGGGGGTCCAGCTGCTTCGACTGGACCACCCGGGGGTGTGCTTCGCCCCGGAGGTACGCGGCCAGCGCCTGGTCCAGCGACTCCCGCGAGGAGTGGACCACGGAGAGCCGGGACTCCAGGTGCTGGCGGCGGTGCGCCAGGGTGTGTCCGAGGTCGGCGAGGGAGACCGCCGGGCGCTGCTCGCCCGCGAGCTCGCCGCGCACACCCTCCGCGATCCGCACGAGCGCGTCGGGGTGGCGTGCGGTCAGCGGGAGGATGTTCCAGCCGCGCTCGGGCGCGGGGGACACCGGTTGGGCGGGGGATCGCTCCGGTGCCTCCTCCATGACGAGGTGCGCGTTGGTGCCGCCGAAGCCGAAGGAGTTCACACCGGCCCGCGCCGGTCCCTCGTGGGCGGGCCACGGCGTGACCCGGTCGGGAATCTCGTACGGAGAGGAGTCCCGGTCGATGGCGGGGTTGACGCGTTCGAGATTGATGTGCGGCGGGATGGTGCGGTGCTTGAGCGAGAGGGCCGTCTTGATCAGCCCGGCGATTCCGGCGGCCGACTCGGTGTGCCCGATGTTCGCCTTCACGGAACCGACGTAGCAAGGAGCTCCCGGGGCGCGCCCGATGGCGAGGGCGCGCGAGAGGGCGTTGGCCTCGATCGGGTCGCCCACGGGCGTGGAGGTGCCGTGCGCCTCCATGTACTGCAGATCGCCCGGGGTGATGCCGGCCTCGGCGCAGACCTGCCGCACGAGGGAGACCTGGGCATCCCCGTTGGGGACGGTTATGCCATTGGTCCGGCCGTCCTGGTTGACCCCGCTCCCCAGGATCACCGCATGGACCGGGTCCCCGTCGCGTACCGCGTCCTCCAGTCGCTTCAGCGCGACCAGGCCGACCCCCTCGGCGCGCACGTATCCGTCCGCCTGGGCGTCGAACGTGCGGGAGCGGCCCTCGGGTGACAGGAACCCGCCCTTGGACTCCGCGACGGTGTACTGCGGCGCCATGTGCAGCAGCACCCCGCCCGCGAGCGCCAGATCGCTCTCCCCGCGCTTCAGGCTCTGGCAGGCCAGGTGCACGGCGACCAGGGAGGAGCTGCACGCGGTGTCGACGGAGAGGCTGGGGCCCCGGAAGTCGAAGGAGTGCGAGATCCGGTTGGAGACCATCGTCATCATGGTGCCGGTCGCGGTGTGGGCCGCGAGCGTCTCGAAGCTCAGGTCGGCGAACTGCAGGATCTTGTAGTCGAGCGTGAACGCGCCGACGTACACGGCGGTGTTGCTGCCCGCCAGGTCCGCCGGCCGCTGACCGCCGTCCTCGAGGGCCTCCCAGGCCACCTCCAGGAGCTTGCGCTGCTGGGGGTCCATGTGGTCGGCCTCGCGACGGCTGATGCCGAAGAAGGCGGGTTCGAACTCGTCGAAGCCGTCGATGTATCCGCCCCGGCCGCCCACCAGCCGGCCGGGCTTGTCCCGGTGACCGCTCCGGTGGGTCGTGACGTCGTAGCGGTCCGGCGGCGTGGGGGTGACGCAGTCCTTGCCGTCCAACAGGTTCTGCCAGAAAGCACGGTGGTCCGAAGCTCCGCCGGGCAAGCGGCAGCCGATGCCGATGATCGCGATTTTGCCCGTCGAAACGTCGTTGGTCGCGTCAGCCAAGTTCGCACACTCCTCATCAAGTGGTCGCGCTGCCACGGGCGGCGCCCGAGTCAGCGGTGCGGGGCCCGAAGGCCCTTTCAGGCGATGCCGCCCCCGGGCCGCTTCGCGCGGCGCCACGGACGGAGGAGACTGCCGAGGATCTCGCCGGTCCCGGGAAACGAGGTGGGATCGCTGAGCCCGACCGCGGCCGGCTCACGGCCGGGACGCCAGGTGAAACTTCCGAAGAGGTGGTCCCAGCAGGACAGGTCGGAGCCGTAGTGGCCCGCTTCCGCGAGGTCCGTGCTGTGGTGCAGGCGGTGTTGTTCCGGGCTCGCCAGGACGTGGTTGAGCCGGCCGATCCGCACGTCGATGTTGGCGTGGACGAAGTAGCCCTGTGCGGCGACGAAGAGCCCCGTCGCGAGCACGGACCGCTGGGAGAATCCGGCGAGAGCCAGGGTGAGTTGCACGACGCCCTGGGCGAGGACGATGTCGAGGACGTGGTTGACGCCGTTGTTGGCGACGTTGACCTTCTGCGGGACGTGGTGGACTCCGTGCAACCGCCACAGAACGGGGTTGGTGTGCCCCAGCCGGTGGACCAGATAGCCGGCGAGCGAACCGCTCAGCAGCGCGGCCGGGATCTCGGCGCCCAGCGGGAGCGCCGGATCGGCCGGCGCGATTCTTCCCACCGCCGTCGTGACCGAGAACTGCGCCAGCGCGCTCCCGGCCATGGTCAGCAGGAAATAAACGCCGTACCAGCGCCATTCCGCTCCGTCGGGGTGCCAGTCGCGCCGGTGCGGAATCAGTCTTTCGAGTGCGGTGAGATAGGCCAGGGTGCCGAGGAGGAAAAGTGGACTCACTCGTTCGGGATTCCAGTCCAGCGAAAGTGCCGCCGTAGCCACCAGCAAGGTGGCCGTCAGTAGTACGGGATAGGCGAGGGAGCTGAGAACGCGCCGCCCGAGCGGAAGGGGGGTGGGCTGCGGCGGAGTCGCTGCGGAGCGGACGGTGTCATCGGTGGGCCATTCGTTTTCGTGCACCTGAAATCCTCCGTAGGAATGCGGAATCAGCCTCGGGTCCTGCGTCGTTGCAGGTGGATGGGGCCGTCGAATGCATGCGGAAGTCTCAGGGGGCGTACGAGTGGGTGCGCTGTCGTCTGTGGTGGCGCCCGTGCGAAGTCGGCGACACGGGCGACGGAAAGGAATTCCCGCGGAGCCGGAGACCGGTGTGGTCGCCTCTCCTTTTCCACCCTGTGCGAGCTCGGTTGATTCTTTTCCGCTTCCTGCGGATTCAATCCTCGACCGACGATGAATTGAGCTTGTCCCCCGGAGTGCCGTAGTCGGCCTCACGGTCATTGAACAGGGACTCCGGTCGGCGCGGAATAGGGTTCGGGCTTCTGTCGCCGATGTGAGTGACTTAGTCATTTTGGCGTTCTTGTGCAGTATTCGGAAGATCATTTTTATGGATCGTCCGGGAATCATGCGCGCGCCCGGCGGCGGTCCCGGGAATGCCGCCACCCGCGGTCGTGCGGAGAGTGGGGCGACCGGGGACGTCCCCGCGCGGCCGTCACCCGTGCGGGCCGTCCGGGAGGCTTCCGGCGGGCGGTTGCCCCAGACTCGGAGGCACCGATGATCTTCAGTCCCCTGTCCGGGTGACGGGCCGCGGAAGGTGAGGCGCCGAGAGCCCTCGGAAAGGGGCGGACGCATGGCCGGAACCAGGAAACAGCCGGGAGGGCGGCCCCGGCGCGACACCCAGGCCGTGGACCGCATGATGCGCACGGTCGTACGCCGCCGCAAGAAATCGGTCCGGGCCGAGGACGTCACCGTCACGGATCCGCCGAAGGTGCGCCGGGCGGTCACGGCCGCAGCGCTCGGCAACACCATGGAGTGGTTCGACTTCGGCGTCTACGCCTATCTGGCCGGAACGCTGGGCAAGGTGTTCTTCCCGTCCAGCTCGCCCGGGGCCCAGGTGGTGTCGACGTTCGCCACCTTCGCCGCCGCGTTCCTGGTACGGCCGCTGGGCGGACTCGTCTTCGGTCCGCTCGGGGACCGGGTGGGACGGCAGAAGGTCCTCGCACTCACCATGATCATGATGGCGGCGAGCACCTTCGCCGTCGGCTTCCTCCCCACCTACGCGGCCGTCGGCTTCGCGGCCCCCCTGCTGCTCCTGGTGTGCCGGCTCGTGCAGGGCTTCTCCACGGGAGGGGAGTACGCCGGAGCGACCACGTACATCGCCGAATACGCCCCCGACAAGCGGCGAGGGTTCCTGGGCAGCTGGCTGGACTTCGGCACCTTCGTCGGATACTCGCTGGGCTCCGGCCTGGTCACCGTGCTCACCGCCGTCCTCGGTACCGACGGGCTCACGGACTGGGGCTGGCGCATCCCCTTCTACGTCGCCGGACCACTGGGGCTGATCGGCCTCTACATGCGCATGAAGCTGGAGGAGACCCCCGTCTTCCAGCGGCAGGAGGAGGAACAGGCCGAGGCGCTGGCAGAGGCCGACCCGGTGGAAGAGGCCAGGCAGTCGGGCAAGGGCCGGCTCAAGGAGATCTTCACCGAGCACTGGGAGGCCGTGCTGATCTGCATGGGCCTGGTGCTCCTGTACAACGTCACCAACTACATGGTCACGTCCTACCTGCCGACCTACATGTCCGAGACTCTCGGCGAACCCGAGACCACCGCGCAGTTGCTCGTTCTCGGCACCATGCTGCTGGTCGTCCTGACCATCACCACCGTGGGCCGCAGCTCCGACCGGTGGGGCCGCAGGCCGGTGTTCATGGCGGGGAGCGTGGCGCTGGTGGCGCTCTCCATCCCCGCGTTCCTGCTGATCCGGCAGGGCGGAATCCTGCTCCCGGCCTTCGGCTGCGCGATCCTCGGCCTGCTGCTCGTCTGCTTCGCCGGGACCTCGGCCTCCACCCTTCCGGCGCTCTTCCCCACCCGCATCCGGTACGGCGCGCTCTCGATCGCTTTCAACATCTCCGTATCGCTCTTCGGCGGAACCACACCGCTGTTCGCCGCCGGGCTCGTGGAGGCCACCGGCAACGACATGGTGCCCGCCTACTACCTGATGGTGGCGGGCGTCATCGGGCTGATCTCCACCCTCTTCCTGCACGAGACGGCCGGCCGCCCGCTGCGCGGCTCCGGGCCCATGGTGGAGACGCGCCAGCAGGCGCACCGGCTGGTCTCGGCCAGCCGCACCACCGCGGGCCGGCAGGCGCGCGACGTCTGGTTCCGGCTGCGCCACGGGCGGCGACGGGGATGACGCGACGGGGCTGACGAGGGGGCACGGGCGGTCCCCGGTCCGGCGCCGGGGCCCGGCCGGCGAGCGGCCGGGGACCTGATCCCCTCAGGCGCGGCGCACGAGCCGCAGATAGCGGTCCCAGTCCCAGAGCGGACCGGGATCGGTGTGGTCCGTCCCCGGCACCTCGTAGTGGCCGATGATGTGCGTACGGTCCCTGGGGATGTCGTGACGGTCGCAGATGTCGGCGGTGAGCAGCGCGGACCGTTCGTACATCGCCGCGGTGAAGTACTCCGGGCGGTCCACCCAGCCTTCGTGCTCGATGCCGACGGAGCGGACGTTCTGGTCCCAGTTCCCCGCGTGCCAGGCGATGTCCCGCTCCGGCACGCACTGGGCGGTGTAGCCGTCGCCGGACCGCACCACGTAATGGACCGACACCTTCTTCGCCGGGTCGCTGAAGATGCCGAGCGTCTGTGTGAAGGTCTGCTGGGTGACGTGGACGACCACCCGGTCGACTCGCCGGGGCGAGGCACCCCCGGACGCGGTGTAGTTGGCGGCCGAGGCGGGTGCCCAGCGGGCCAGCGTACTGTCCGTCCCCGCCGAGGGCGCGTCCACCCCGCGCACGGACGCCGGCAGAAGAAGCCCCGCCGCGGTGCCGGCCGCCGCCTGGAGAATCCTTCTGCGGTGCATCGGTGCTCTCCAGGTGACGGGTGCGGATCACGGGCGGGGCGCGCGGAAACCGTCTCCCGGCGGGCGGGCCCCGACACGAACGACGAGGTGAACGGCCGTCCGGTTCCCGGCGAGGTGTCACGTCGTCGACCGGCGGCCCGGGGATCCCCCGTGCGGGCCGTACGGGGGGCAGCACCACCACGGAAGCAGGGGGAATACCCCCTGCTCATCGGGATGGTGGCGCCATGGCTGCCGCATGTCCCCCTTCATTACGTTTCTTCGGGTAGGCGCACCCGTCCAGAGAGCTGGAGATGCCATGCCCCAGGCGACCACCACCGCCACCGACCCGTCCGGAGCACGGGCCGCGACCTCCGTCGCCCCGTCCTCGCCGGACACGGACGGCGACCGGCCGGCCGGACCCGGCGCCCGGCCCGCCCCGGAGGCCGTGCCCGCCCAGCGGGGTCCCACCGGAGGCGCCCCCGGCGGCAGCGATTTCGCACCGCTCCTGAAGACCGTGAAGGGGCAGGGACTGCTGGACCGGCGCACCGGCTGGTACGCGGCGGGCATCGCGGTGAACGCCCTCTGCCTGGCCGCGGTCGCCACCGGCATCGAACTCCTCGGCGACACCTGGTGGACGCTGCTCCTCGCGGTGCCGCTGGCCGTCCTGTGGACCCGTACCGCCTTCCTCGGACACGACGCGGGGCACGCCCAGATCACCGGGAACCGCAGAGCGAGCCGGATCATCGGCCTCGTCCACGGGAACCTTCTCCTCGGCATGAACGAGGCGTGGTGGAACGACAAGCACGTCCGGCACCACGCCAACCCCAACCACATCGACAAGGACCCCGATGTCGGGGTCGGGGCCCTGGTCTGGACCCAGAAGCAGGCGGTCCGGCGGGAGGGCTTCGCCCGGTGGCTCACCCGCCACCAGGCCCGCCTCTTCTTCCCCATGCTGCTGCTGGAGGGCATCGCGCTGAAGGTCTCCGGCTTCCAGTTCCTTCGCCGGCAGCCCGGCCGGGAGGGCGTGCTGTCCGGCCTGCTGATGGTCGCCCACCTCGCGCTCTGGGCGATGCTGCTCCTCACCGCCATGCCGGCCGGAAAGGCGGTCGTCTTCGCGCTGCTGCTCCACGCGCTCTTCGGGCTGCACCTGGGGATGGCCTTCGCCCCGAACCACAAGGGAATGGAGATGCCCGACCCGGACGGCGACCGCTGGGGCCATCTGCAGCGCCAGGTCCTCACCTCGCGCAACGTACGGGGCGCCGTCCTCACCGACTGGTTCCTCGGCGGGCTGAACTACCAGATAGAGCACCACCTCTTCCCGAGCATGCCGCGCCCCCACCTGCGCCTCGCCCAGCCGCTGGTCAAGGAGTACTGCCGCCGGATCGGGATGCCGTACACGGAGACGGGGCTCGTGGAGTCCTACCGCCAGGGCCTGACCCACATGCACGAGGTGGGCGCCCCGCTGCGGTGATCCGGGACCCGGCCACGACGGCGCCCGGCGGGGAACCGTACGCGCCGTGAAGGCGTTGTCAGAGGTGAAGCGGCCGCGTGCCGCGGAGGAGGCACGATCATGTCGAACGGTGCGAAGATCGCCATCGGGGGAGTCGTCGTGGCAGCCGTCCTGATCCCGTTCATCGGGTTCTGGTGGGCTCTGGTGGTGCTGATCGGGGTGCCTGCCGCGGGCTATCTGCTGCTCGACCCCTCGCAGCGCCGGAGGATCCGGCGCCTACGACGCAAGGAGACAGGACGCTGAACGGCACAGTCGTCGCGGTGAGCAGCAGCGGTGAGTACACCTTCACCAAGCCGGTCCGGGAGAGCATCACGCTCCGGGCCGGACACGGGGTCGAAGGCGACATCCACGCGGGCGTCACCGTCAAGCACCGCAGCAGGGTCGCGCAGGACCCCACCCAGCCCAACCTCCGCCAGGTCCACCTGATCCAGCAGGAACTCTTCGACGAACTGCGCGCCGACGGCTACGACCTGGCCCCCGGCGACCTGGGGGAGAACGTCACCACGCGCGGCCTCGATCTGCTCGCCCTTCCCGTGGGCACCCTGCTGCACCTGGGGGACCGGGCCGTCGTCGAGGTCACCGGCCTGCGCAACCCGTGCCTCCAGATCGACGCCTTCCGGAGCGGACTGCTCAAACGCGTCGTCGGGCGCGACGACGCGGGACGCGTGGTCCGCCGGGCCGGGATCATGGGAGTGGTGGTGGACGGCGGACCTGTGCGAGCCGGAGACACCGTCCGGGCCGAGCTCCCCGTCGGGCCGCACAAGGCCCTCGACCGGGTCTGACCCCCGGGGCCTGCCGTGAGGCGGGGGCCGAGGAGGCCTCACGCGGGCCGGGTGGCGAGCCCGTCGAGTGCGGCCAGGAGCCCGAGAAGCTGGGTACCCCGCCTCACCTGCAACACCTCACGCGGCTCGTCGTCCAGCAGGACGAAGGCCATGTCGTCGGTCCGGGCGACCAGCGACCACCCGGGCCCGTCGACCCGCAGCGTCCGGGCGTCCGCGGAGGCGAAGGAGGACCTGATGCGTCCCGGCGGCGGTGGCGAGTCCAGGTAGTCGCGCGCCTCCTCCAACGCCCGGCGCACGCCGGGGTTTCCCGGCGTCCCCGTAGTCTCCGGCTCCGGCTCCGGCTCCGGTCCCGGAGTCGCGGGCGCTCCGGGACCGGAGCCGGCCGCATCGACCTGTTCGCGCCATGACCCCCACCGTGCGGCGATCTCGTCCGCCCCCATCCGCCGCTGCTCCGGGCCCCAGCCGCTCTCCGAAGGGGGCGTCAGCAGGAGCGTCCTGCCAGAACCGTCCTCGACGGGCTCCGGGTCGTGGGGCGCGGGCACTCCGGGCGCGGCGACAGCGAGGGCGAGGGGCCAGCCCGGCAAAGCGCAGACGACCGTGCGGTCGTCGGGCGAGAGCTCGTACGCGATGCCGCAGTCCCAGGCGGCGATGGCGCCGGCGACCGTGGTGGCGTCCTCGGTCACCACGGTCCAGCGGGCACCCGCACCGTCCTGCCCCAGAACGAGGCCGTACCCCTCCTCGTACGGTTCGAGGGAGAGCGACCGGCACGCGGCCGGGTAGTCGTCGCCCAGCACGGTGGGGAAACGCGCGGGGGTCAGCAGGAGCGCGGTCAGCACGTACAGCGTGTCGTCGTCGGCGGCGATCGTGTCGTCCGTCCCGGCCACGGTGTCCTCCTCTTGCCTGTGAACTCGTTCGTGGGATGCGTCGGCGCACCCTAACCACCCGGTAACCCCGCCGTCGAGACCTCGCACGGCAGGTGACCGCGGAGTCACGCGGTCCCAGCCGCTCCCGTGAGCCAGGGCCGGGCGCTTCCCTCACCCCTACAGTGGAGTTCCGGACCGACGGAGGGACGCGGGCATGAAGAGGTTCGACCGGCTGAAGGAAATCCAGAGTCTCGATCCCGAACGGGACTTCCTCCGGATCTACCGGCTGTCCGTCACACTCGAATTCCCCTGGGACGTCACCCGCGCCCTCGAACTCGCCCTCTACCGTACCTACGCCGTGCCCAGCATCGGCGGACTCCTCGCGACGACAGCCGAACTGACGGACCGTTCCCAGAAGCGCTACGACGACACCGTGCTCCTGCTGGACACCGTCGTGGAGCACGGGTTCGACTCCGGGGAAGGCCGTACGGCCCTACGGCGGATCAACGCGATGCACCGCGGCTACGACATCAGCAACGAGGACATGCGCTACGTGCTCTGCACCTTCGTCGTGGTCCCCAAGCGCTGGCTGGACGCGTACGGCTGGCGCGCCCTGTCCGCCCACGAACGCCAGGCCTGCGCGGTCTACTACCGCACGCTCGGCGCGCACATGGGGATCAAGGACCTGCCCCGTACCTACGAGGAGTTCGAGGAGACCCTCGACGCGTACGAGAGCGCCCACTTCGGGTGGGACGAGGGCGCCAGGAGGGTCTCCGACGCCACGCTGGGCCTGATGGCCTCCTGGTATCCGGCGCCGCTGGCACCGCTGCTGCGCCGGGCGAGCCTCGCACTCCTCGACGACGCGCTGATCGACGCCTTCCGCTACCGGCGTCCGGGCACCTTCGCGCGCGGCCTGACCAGGGGAGCGCTGCGCCTGCGGGCGCGGGCGCTCCGGCTGTTCCCGCCGCGGTCCGAGCCGCACTTCGCCCGCCAGAACCCGGAGATCAAGGGCTACCCGGACGGGTACGAGGTGACGGCGCTCGGCACCTTCCCCACACCGGGAGTCCGGGGCTGCCCGGTGCCGCACCGCCGCGCACCGGACGCTGCCGCCGCCGAGTGACCCCATGGACGGGGGCGGTGCCCGCGTACGCGTGTCCGCCCATCGCTCATACGGACACGACCGCGGTTCGGTGGCCGGAACGGGGCTGCGGGAGGAGTGAGTTCCCGGTGGGCCGGGAATACTTCACCGAACCGCGTGAAGTGCGGACGCTCCGCCCGGTCCGCTCCGTTTTGGCGGGTCCATGGCGACAATCCGCGCCTCCGTTCGCTGACTTTGGGCGACAGAATCAGCCACTCTCCGATCGGTTCGGAACGGCGATCCGTCATATTCCATGAATTTCGAAGTGTGCCCCTGGCGTGCACCTCCCGCCGGGCTAGCGTCCCCGGTTTATGGGACACCTGGACCACGCAACCTTCGGCTGGCTGACACCCGTGCTGTCGTACGCGATGGCATCGACCGGCGCCGCGCTCGGACTCCGGTGCACCGTGCGCGCGCTGCACACCACCGGCCGCTCGCGGCGCAACTGGCTGCTCACCTCGGCATCCGCCCTCGGCACCGGCATCTGGACGATGCACTTCGTCGCCATGCTCGGCTTCGGGGTCACCGGCACCGACATCCGCTACGACGTGGGCCTCACCCTGTTCAGCCTGATCGTGGCCATGGTGGTCGTCGGGCTCGGGGTCTTCGCGGTGGGCCACGGCCGCAACCGCGAACGAGCCCTGCTGACCGGCGGGCTCACCACCGGGATCGGCGTCGCGAGCATGCACTACCTCGGCATGGCCGCCATCCACCTGCACGGCGAGGTCCACTACAACCCCGCGATGGTCGCGGTCTCCGTGGTGATCGCCGTCGTCGCCGCCACCGCGGCCCTCTGGGCGGCCCTCAACATCCACACACCCGGAGCCGTGGCGCTCGCCTCCCTCGTGATGGGCGCCGCCGTCAGCTCCATGCACTACACCGGCATGCTCGCGGTCGGCGTCGTGGTCGCCCCGTCCGCCGCACCCCTGACCGGGGCCACCGCCATGCAGTTCATCTTCCCCCTCACCGTCGGGCTCGGTTCCTACCTCTTCCTCACCTCGGCGTTCGTCGCGCTCTCTCCCACGGCGCGGGACGCCGACACCGAGAGCGACGCCTACATGTCCGCCTCGGCCGAACGCGCCCGGCACACCGACCGGCTCACCACGCCCGGCGACCCCTCCACGGCCGCCACCCGCTGACCGGCCGCCGCACCCGTCCCCCGACCACCCCTTTCCCGACCGGAACGAGGAGGCCATGCGCCCACTCCGTACGACCCAGGCGCCCGGCGCCCAGGACGACCGGCCCATACCCCCGGTACGAGGCCGGCGCGCGCACGCGGGACCCCCGGCCGACGAGCGTGTCGTGCTCGGCGCACGTTCACGGCGCCCGCAGGACCCGTCCGGACGCCGGAGCAGCTGGTCCCCGCGACCCCGTACCGTACGCGCCAAGGTGCTCGCCCTGCTGATGGTGCCGGTGGTGTCCCTGCTCGCCCTGTGGGGGCTCGCGACCGTCACCACCGCCCAGGAGGTGGCACGGCTGCGCCAGGCGGAGCGGGTGGACGCCACGGTCCGCACGCCGGTCCGGCAGGCCGTCGACGCGCTCCAGGCCGAACGGAAGGCGGCGCTCGTCCAGGCGGCCGCACCGGGCGAGGGCGCCGCCGCGACCCTGCAGAACCGTGCCGCCCGTACCGACGCGGCCCTCGACCGGCTGCGGATGGGCGAGGGGCACACGGTGGCGGACACCGGAGACCTCCCGGTGGGCCTCGCCACCCGCATGGACGTCTTCCTCTCCCGCGCCGACGGTCTCGGCGCTCTGCGCGGCCGTCTCCGCGTCTTCTCGGACGCCGTCACGAACAGCGACACCGACCGGGAGAACGCCTACCTCGCCTACACCGACGCCATCAGCGCCGCCTTCGGGGTGCTCGGGGCACTCACCGGAATCCAGGACGCCGAGGCCGGCCCCGAGGCACGCGTCCTGCTCGAACTCGGCAGGGCGGACGAGATGCTGGCCCGCGAGGACGTCCTCCTCGCCGTGGCCGCCCGCACCGGCACGCTCGACGGCCGGGCGCTGCTCCGGTTCACCGGAGCGGTGGAGGCGCGGCGCTCCTTCACGGAGACGGCCGCCGCCGACCTGCCCGCCGGCGAACGCGACGCCTGGCAGGAGCTCGCCGCGGACAGCGCGTACCGCGCCGTGGAGAGCGCCGAGGACGCCGTGCTCGCCGCGCGGCCCGGGGCCGAGGCCGCCCGCGCGGTGCCGGCCGGCGCCTGGTCCCTGGCGGGCGGCCCCGTCCTCACCCGGCTGCGCGCCGTCGAGGCCGCCGCGTCCGAGCGCGTGGCGGGCCGTTCGGACCCGCTGACGAGCGGGCTCACGAGCCCCGACGGCGCGGCGGTCCTGTTCGGGTTCGCCGCCGTGGCCGCCGCGCTCGTCATCTCCGTCCGCATCGGCAGCGGGCTCGTCACGGAGCTGGTCAGCCTGCGCGACAGCGCCCTGGCCATCGCCCGCCGCGAACTGCCCCGCGCGATGGAGCGCCTGCGGGCGGGGGAGGAGATCGACGTGAAGGCCGAATCCCCGGCGCGCAGGCCGTCGCCGGACGAGATCGGCCAGGTCGGCGAGGCACTCGACATCGTGCACCGCGCCGCGCTCAGCGCAGCGGTGGAGCGTGCCGAACTCGCCAGCGGCATCGCCGGAGTCTTCGTCAACCTCGCCCGTCGCAGCCAGGTCCTGGTCCACCGCCAGCTCAACCTCCTGGACGGCATGGAACGGCGCGCCGACGACCCCAGCGAGCTCGCCGACCTCTTCCGCCTCGATCACCTGACCACCCGCATGCGCCGGCACGCCGAAAGCCTGATCATCCTGTCCGGCGCGGCCCCCGGGCGAGCCTGGCGCAGGCCCGTACCGCTCACCCAGGTGGTCCGCGCGGCGGTCTCGGAGATCGAGGACTACGCCCGCGTGGAGGTACGCAGGCTCGCCGACGTCTCCGTGGCGGGCGCCGCGGTCGCCGACCTCACCCACCTGCTCGCCGAACTCGTCGAGAACGCGGCCCAGTTCTCGCCCCCGCACACCAAGGTGCGGATCACCGGCGAACCCGTGGGCAACGGGTACGCGATCGAGATCGAGGACCGGGGCCTCGGCATGGGCGTCGAGCTCCTCGCCCAGGCCAACAAGCGCATCGAGCAGTCCGAGGCGCTCGACCTCTTCGACAGCGACCGGCTCGGGCTCTTCGTGGTGAGCCGCCTCTCCAACCGCCATCGGATCAAGGTGGGGCTCCGCGCCTCCCCCTACGGCGGCACCACCGCCGTGGTCCTGCTGCCGACCGCGCTGCTGCACGACGAGCCGCCGGAGAACGCGGAGCCGGGCGCGTTTCCCCCGCACGCCGCCCACTCCCCGCAGGCCGCTCTCCCGCCGCAGGCCGCCAGGGGCGAGAAGCTCCCGCCGCGAGCGGCGGTCGGCGACCGCGGGCCCCGGCCGGCCTTCCCGCCGCCCGTCGCGGTAACCGACCCCGGCTCCGGCGCGGACCCCGTGGGGCCGGCGGGTCCCGCGACGGGCGGGGGGCACACCCCCGAAGCGCCGACCGCCCCGGTCACCGCACTCCGGCGGCGGCCCCGCACCCCGTCGGCCGGCCGGACAGCCGAGCGCGGCCATCCCCGCACCCCGCTCAGGCAGGCCGCGGCCGAGCCGCCGGAGCGGGCGCCCCGGGCCGAGGGCGACGACGAGCTCCCCCGGCGCGTCCGGCAGGCGCACCTGGTGCCCCAGCTCCGCGATGAACAGGCCCGGACGCCGCAGGAACAGCGGATCACGGGCGCCGGGGAACCAGCCGGGCGCACGCCCGAACAGGTCCGCGACCGCATGACCGCCTACCGCGACGGATGGCGGCGCGGCAGCGGCGACACACCCGGCCCGGCGGCGGTACCCCCGCCACTGGCAACGCCCCCCGCACCGGCCCCGGCGGCCCACCCCATCGACGTAGGAGATCCCGGATGACCGCGAACGGAAGGACGGAATTGAACCACCGCTCGGGCGAACTCGACTGGCTGCTGGACGACCTGGTGAAGCGGGTCGCGGAGGTACGGCACGCCGTCGTCCTCTCCGGCGACGGACTGGCGGTCGGCGCCTCCAGCGTGCTCAGCCGCGAGGACGCCGAACACCTGGCCGCCGTAGCCTCCGGTTTCCATAGTCTGGCCAAGGGCGCCGGCCGCCATTTCGGGGCGGGCGGGGTACGCCAGACCATGGTGGAGATGGACGACGGCTTCCTGTTCGTCGTCGCGGCCGGGGACGGCTCCTGCCTGGCCGTACTGAGCGACGCCGTGGCGGACATCGGCCTGGTGGCGTACGAGATGGCACGCCTCGTCGCACGGGTCGGCGAGCATCTGGGGACGCCGGCACGGCTCGCACAGCCCCCCGCCGCGGGCTGAGGGAGGGGAGGAAACGGTGCGGATGTCCGACGACCCCGACGCGGCGTACGGCGGCGGGGACCTCTACGGGTTCCACGATCCCTACCGGGACCGGGAGATGGGCACCGGCGCGGACGCCCTGCGCGGAAGCCAGTGGTACGACGCGGACGCGGGACCGCTGGTGCGCCCGTACGCCGTCACCGGAGGACGTACGAAACCGGGCCCGAGCGGGGTGCGGTTCGACCTGATCGCCCTCGTCGTCGTCGACGGAGCGGCCGACCCCGACGCCGAGACGATGCTCGGCCCGGAGCACCGGGCGCTGCTCGCCCTGTGCCAGGACGAGACCCAGTCGGTCGCGGAGCTCGCCGCCGACGCCGATCTCCCGGTGGGCGTGGTGCGGGTGCTGCTGGGAGACCTGCTGGAGGGCGGTCACGTGTCGGTCTGCCGCCCCGTCCCGCCGGCGCAGCTGCCCGACGAGCACATCCTGCGCGAGGTCATCGACGGGCTGCGGGCGCTCTGACGGAATCCCGGGGGGCGAGGAGATCCCGGGGAGCCCGCCGGCGCGGCGACCCGTCACGGTCCGGACCGCAGGACGTCAGCGCCCTGCGGCCGGATCCGGGCCACCCGGGAGCGCAGGACTTCCGGAGGGTCGCCTCCGCGCGGGGGTTCGGCAGTCCCGGTGCTCTCTTCCCGCGGCCGGGGTCCAGGAGTCGTCCCCTGCGGTCACTTCCGCGCCCGGCGGACCTGGCCGAGTTCGTCGTTCATCGCTTCGAGGAAACGGGCGACCGTGCGCAGCTCCGCCGCGTCGAACTGACCCCGCGCCGCCCGGGTGCTCTCGGCCAGCGGCCGGAAGAAGTCGCGGGCCACCGCCATCGCCGCGGCCGCGTAGTGGAGGTGCACCACCCTGCGGTCGCCGCTGTCCCGGACGCGCCGGATGTGACCGGTCCGCTCCAGCCGGTCGAGACAGGCCGTCACCGCGCCCGAGGTCAGGTCCAGCTGCTCCCGCAGCCGCCCCGGCGTCATGGCGGTGCCGGGCTCGCCGTAGTCCGCGTCGAGGATCGCGATGAGCGCCTGCACATCCGTCGGGTGGAGATCCTGCTCGTGGGCGAATTCGTGTGCGATGCGGTTGAACTCACTGTTCATCCGCCGCAGCAGCACGGCGAAACTCTGGAGCCCGGCCGCGTCCTCGTCCGTGCCTCTGTCCGGGCCGCCCTCTGTGCTGCGCATGGGTCCAGGGTAATATCTCTTGATGATTGAGATAGTTGATCGTTGAGAGACATGTTCGGCCGCGTGTCGGGCCGCCGTACGCGCCCCGATCCGGGGAAGGTGTCCCGCCTCTCGGCGTCGTCGCGTCGCGGCGCTGCCTCGTAGGCCACTGTCTCTCTCCGCACCACTGTCACCTCGCAAGCCCGTCCCGTCGTTCCGAACGTGTCGACTCCTGGGGAACCAATGACGTCCGCATCACGGCACCGCACTCTCCGATGGCTGGTGCCCGCAGTACTCGTCCTCGTCTGGCTCGGCATCGGGGGAGTATTCGGCCCCTACGCGGGGAAACTCGGCGAGGTCTCCACCAACGACCAGGCGGCGTTCCTGCCGCGCAGCGCCGAATCGACCGAGGTCTCCGAGGACCAGAAGGCGTTCCAGAAGTCCGGCACCGTGCCCGCCATCGTCGTCTGGACCGGCGACGGCGGCGCGCTCCCGGCGGGCACGGCCGGGACCGCCACCCGCGCGCTCGCCTCGCTCCGGGGCACGCCCGGCGTCGAGGGAACGCCCACCCCCGCGCTCGCCTCCGAGGACGGCCAGGCACTCGAAGGGATTGTCCAGCTCGATTCCGGCCTCGGTGACGCCCTGCCCGGCGCACTCGACCGGGTGCGCGAGGCCGCTCGGTCCGTGCCCGGCACCACAGTGGGCATCGCGGGACCCGCGGCGGCCCAGGCGGACCTCAAGGACGCCTTCGGCGGCATCGATGGCCTGCTCCTCGGTGTCGCCCTCATCGCCGTCCTCGTCATCCTGCTGCTGGTCTACCGCAGCCTGCTTCTCCCCTTCCTGATCATCATCAGTGCCGTGTTCGCCCTGGGGCTCGCCTGCGCGATCGTGTACGTCCTCGCCGACCACGGGGTCGTACGCGTCGACGGCCAGGTGCAGGGCATCCTCTCGATCCTCGTCATCGGCGCCTCCACGGACTACGCGCTGCTGCTCACCGCCCGGTTCAGGGAAGAACTCACCCGGGGCGGCGACCGCGCGACAGCCGCACTCGCCGCCCTCCGGCGCTCGGCCGGAGCGATCACGGCCAGCGCGGCGACCGTGGCCCTCGGACTCCTCGCGCTGCTGCTCAGCGATCTGACGAACAACCGGGCGCTGGGCCCGGTCGGCGCCATCGGGATCGTCTGCGCCGTGCTCTCCACCCTGACGTTCCTCCCGGCGGTCCTCGTGCTGACCGGACGCGCCGCCTACTGGCCGGCCAAGCCCCGCCCCGCCGACGCCGCCACGGGCGGGCACGGCATCTGGCGGCGCGTCGCCGCCTTCGTGGACCGCGCCCCGCGCAAGGTCTGGGCAGGCACTCTGCTCGTCCTGGTGGCGTGCGCGCTCTTCGCCCCCACCCTGAAGTCGCAGGGCGTGCCGCTGGACGAGACCTTCGTCAACGACGCGCCGTCCGTCTCCGCGCAGGCCACGCTCAGTGAGCACTTCCCGGGCGGGTCCGGAAACCCCGCCGTGATCATCGCCCGGGCCGACCGTACCGACCAGGTCGTCGCCGCCGCCCGGAACACCGAAGGAGTCGCGGCCGTCACCCCGGTCACCGCGTCCGGGCGCCCCGGCGACGGCGCCCCCGTGGTCGTCGACGGACGGGTACGCATCGACGCCACGCTGAAGGCCGAGGCGGACAGCGACGCCGCCAACACGACGGTGAAGCGACTGCGCGAGGCGGTCCACGCCGTTCCCGGCGCGCAGGCCGCGGTCGGCGGGTACTCCGCGCAGCGGCTCGACACCCAGACCACCGCGGCCCAGGACCGCGCCCTCATCGTGCCTGTGGTGCTCGCGATCATCCTGGTCATCCTGATGGCCCTGCTCCGCTCGGTCCTGCTGCCCGTGCTGCTGGTCGCCACCGTGGGGCTCAACTACCTCGCCACACTGGGCGTCTCGGCCCTGGTCTTCCAGCACGCGTTCGGCTTCAGCGGTACGGACGCCTCCGTCCCGCTGTACGGGTTCGTCTTCCTCGTCGCCCTCGGCGTGGACTACAACATCTTCCTGATGTCCCGGGTCCGGGAGGAGTCCCTGCTGCACGGCACCCGCGAGGGGGTGCTGCGTGGCCTGATCACCACCGGTGGAGTCATCACCTCGGCGGGCGTGGTGCTGGCCGCGACCTTCGCCGCGCTGCTCGTCATCCCCCTGGCCTTCCTGGTGCAGATCGCCTTCATCGTCGCGTTCGGCGTGCTGCTCGACACCCTGGTGGTGCGATCGCTGCTGGTGCCCGCGCTGGTGCTGGACATCGGCCCGGCGTCGTGGTGGCCGAACAGGCGCATGACGGCGGGACGGCGGGACGCGGAGGCGGCCGGGGAGGATACGCGCTCCTGAGCCGCGGGCCCAGAGGGATCCTGTTGGTACGGACCATTCTGGCCGGAAGGGAACGTCGTCCTCGGACCCACGTGCTCGATTGAGGGCGTCATACGCGCACCGTCCGGCCACCTTCCGGCCGCAACGATCAAATTGCGCTCGCTTCTCTCGATCGGCCGACCGGTTTGTCATGCTGCTCTGGACCTGACCGGCACCGTGCCGGGAATTACTCGACCGAGCCCGAAGGGGTGCGCCCGCTCCACCGGGGCGCACCCGAGGGCTCATGGGTGAGAGAAGTGATCGATGTCCTCCGAGCACGCAGGCGGTGCGGTCCGTGAAGACGGTGACGGGGTGAACGCGGACGGGGGCGCCGCACCGGGGGAGGCCGGTGGCGAGAACACGGCCCTCGCCCTCAAGATCCTGGTCGCCGGAGGATTCGGCGTCGGCAAGACCACCCTGGTCGGAGCCGTCAGCGAGATCCGCCCGCTGCGCACCGAGGAACTGCTCAGCGAAGCCGGACAGACCGTCGACGACACCGAAGGCGTGGAGCGCAAGACCACGACCACGGTCGCGATGGACTTCGGCAGGATCACCATCCGGTCCGGACTCGCCCTCTACCTCTTCGGGACGCCCGGGCAGGACCGTTTCTGGTTCCTCTGGGACGAGCTGTCACAGGGGGCGCTCGGGGCGGTCGTCCTCGCCGACACCCGGCGGCTGGAGGACTGCTTCCCCGCCGTCGACTACTTCGAGCACCGGCGCATCCCGTTCGTCGTCGCCGTCAACTGCTTCTCAGGATCCCGCTCCTACGGCGAGCAGGACGTGTCGCGCGCGCTCGACCTGGACCCCGGGACGCCCGTCGTCCTGTGCGACGCGCGGGACCGCGCCTCCGGCAAGGAGGTCCTGATCCGGATGGTCGAGTACGCCGGGCGGATGCACACCGCCCGGCTGCTCGACTCCGTGGGATAGGGCCCCGACCGGGCCCGACCCGGACGGCCGGACCGGGCAGGGCGGGACCTCAGCCGGCGATGTCGGCCATCGAGACCACCTTCTCGATCCGCACCCGTACGACCAGTTCGCCCGGAACCGCGTTGCGCCGGCCGTACTCCGCGGCCGCCTCCTCACCCACGTACCGGGCGGCGATCCGCGTCGCCCAGGTCAGCAGCTCGTCGGGGTCCTCGCTGAGCCCGGCCCGTCCCTGGACGACGGCGAACGAGTACGGCGGCCGTTCGTCGTCCACGCACAACGCCACCCGGCCGTCCCGGGCGAGGTTGCGCCCCTTCACCGTGTCCCTGCCGGTGTTGAAGACCAGATCCTCCCCGTCCAGCAGGAACCAGACGGGCGCGACGTGGGGACTCCCGTCGGCCCGTACGGTGGACAGCTTGCCGGTGCGGGTCCCGGCGGAGAGGAACGCCCGCCACTCTTCCTCGGTCATGTGGTGTGCCATGGGCCCATCCTGCGCCGCCGGAACGCGAGTGGCGCGAAGCGACGCCCCGGAACCCGTGGGCCGCTTGCCCGCAGGAGAGGTGTGCGCAAGGCTTACGCGCGACGAGGGGTACGGGGAAGTGGCAACGGGGAGGGCACGCATGGCGTTGGACCGGGGACTCGACTGGCTTCTCGACGATCTCACCAGCCGGGTGGAGCACATACAGCACGCCTTGGTGCTCTCGAACGACGGACTGGTGACAGGAGCCAGCACGGGACTCGCCCGGGAGGACGCGGAACACCTGGCGGCGGTCTCCTCCGGGCTGCACAGCCTGGCACGCGGCTCGGGCAGACACTTCAAGGCGGGCAGGGCACGGCAGACGATGGTGGAGTTCGACGAGGCGCTGCTGTTCGTCACCGCGGCCGGGGACGGAAGCTGCCTCTGCGTGCTCACCGCGGCGGAAGCCGATGTGGGTCATGTGGCGTACGAGATGACGCTGTTGGTCAACCGGGTCGGTGAACACCTCGGCGTCGCCGTCCGGCAGGAGGACACCTATCCCTTCTGAGTCCGCAGGGCCTGCCGTGCCCCTCCACGACCCCGTCGGAAACGTTCCCGGAGTGCGACGGTGATCCCCACGACCGAGCGCTTCGAGCCAATTTCGGGCCGACCGGGGGCGCCGCCGTGCGGGCGGCGCCCCCGGTCGTCAGGTCCCTGCTCCTCCGGCGCGGGCGTCGTCCTCGGCGGACGGGCCGGGCGGCCCGAGATCGCACCAGACGGCCTTCCCTTCGCCCTGGGGCTCGATGCCCCAGCGGAGGGCGAGCGCGTCCAGCAGCAGCAGCCCGCGGCCCGAGGTCGAGGTCTCGCCGGGGGAGCGTCGGCGTGGCCACACGCTGGAGCGGTCCTGGACCGAGAGACGTATCCGGCGTAGGGGCTCGGGAAGCACCTCCATCGTGAGCACCGCCCCTCCCTCCGTGTGCAGCAGCACATTGACCAGGAGTTCCCCGGTGACGAGTTCGGCGTCGTCGGCGAACTCCTCCATGTCCCAGTCGGCCAGCGCCTGCCGGACGATCGAGCGGGCGTCCGAGAGGCCCTCCGGGTCGGCCTGGTGAATGTACTGGTGCAGCCGGGGCGCCAGGGAGGACCCCATGTCCGGACTGCGCCGCAGCACCAGCAGAGCGACGTCGTCACCCGCCCCCCAGCGCTCCCAGAGCCGCTCGGAGAGATGATCGGCAAGCGCCTGGGCCTCCGGGGGCCCGGTCCGCACCTCCTGCGCCAACGCCGCCAGCCCGGTGTCGATGTCGGCGCCCGGCTCCTCCACCAGCCCGTCGCTGAAGAGTACGAGGGTCTCGCCCGGTACGAGATCGAGACGGGTCTCGGGAAACTCCTCGTACTCGAAGTACGTCGAGATCCCGAGCGGGAGGCCACCCCTGACCTGAGGGCTGCGGACCCGCCCGTCCGCGTGCCGGATGAGCGGCTCGAAATGGCCCGCGCGCGCCACGCGCAGGGCACCCGATCCCAGATCGACCTGTGCGTAGGTGCAGGTCGCGAAGCGGTCGGTGTCCAGTTCGGCGAGAAAGCGCGAGGCCCGGGCCAGCACGGTGGCCGGCGGGTGCCCCTCGGCGGCGTAGGCGCGCAGGGCGATCCGGAGCTGCCCCATGATTGCCGCCGCGTGGGTGTCGTGTCCCTGCACGTCACCCACGACCAGGCCGTACCGGCCGTTGGGCAGCGCGATCATGTCGTACCAGTCGCCGCCGACCTGGCGCCCGTTCCGCGCCGCGTGGTAGCGCACCGCGATCTCGCCGCCCTCGACGTCCTGGATGCGTCGCGGCAGCATCGCCGCCTGGAGCCCGGTCGCGAATTCCCGTTCCTCGTCGAACAGCATCGCCCGTTGCAGGCTCTGCGCGAGGATGGCGGCGAGGCCCAGGCAGAGAATCCGCTCGTCCGCGTTGAACGACATCCGGTTGCCGTAGAACATCGCCAGCCCGCCGAGCGAACGCGCCTGGGCGACGAGCGGAAGATAGGCGGCGGAGGTGAAGCCCAGTCGGTCCTCGTAGGGCTTCAGCACCGGATAGCGCCGGACAAGGTCCGCGGGGGAGGTGATGAACCGGGGACGGCCGCTGAGGATGGTGTCGACCAGCGGCAGTTTCCGGCCGAGATCGCCCGAGCCCAGTCCGTCGAACCCCTCCAGCGTGTGCCCGCTCACCGCGACGACGTTCAGTGACGCGTTCTTCACCAGCCCGAGCGTCACCCCGTCACAACCCAGCCTCGCCGTTCCCCCGGGCCCGGACAGCGCCGCCGTCACGTCGTCCACGGAGGCGGCACGCGACATGGCACTGGTCGTCCGCTCGACGATGCTGGTCTGACGCTGCCGGCGCTTCTCCAGTTCCTGGACGAACTCCGAGTGCGTGACCTCCGCCGTCGCGTCCCGGACCACTCCGACGATCCGGTGGGCCCGCCCGTCCGGGAAACGCAGGATGCGGGCCTGAGCGTGCGTCCACTGGATCTCCCCGTCCGGCATCGGCACCTGGAAATGAACGCTGTACGAATGCGCGCCACTGGTGACGGCTTCGTCGACGGACAGGTTCAGACGCTCACGCTCCGTGGGCTCCAGCAGCTCGACCAGGGTCCCCGGACGGCTGGCGTCGAAGGTCTCGGGATCCACCCCGAACACCAGCAGCCCCGCGTCGTCCACGTTCATGGTCCGGGTCTCCAGGTCCCAGTCGAAGCTCCCGGTGCGGTTCATCGCCAGCCGCTGGACCGTATCGATCCCGCTGTCGTGGGCCGGGGCATCCGGATGCGACGGCGGGGTCGGGTGATCCACGGACTCGGTGTGATCGCTCATTGCGGCTCCGGAGGTCGTCCGGCGGCGGGCCCTACGGGCTGCGAGGAAAGACCCTGGTCGTCCAATTGTCGAGCCGGTCCGGTGGGAGTGCCACAGATGCTGGTGGGCCCGCCGCGTATCGCGACGCCCCGCCCGCGGGCGATGCCGCGCGGCATCGCAGAATGGCGGAAACCGAAGGCCCGCACACCCTGCGGGCGCCGCCGCGGAACCGTACCGGAGCGATCCATGACCGACGACGCCCCTGTCCTCCTGCACACCGACGGCCATGTCCGCCGCATCACCCTCAACAGGCCGCGCGTGCTGAACGCCCTCGACCACGCGTCGGTACGCGCCCTCGACGCGGCCCTCGTGGCGGCGGAACACGACGACACCGTCACGGCGGTGGTGGTCTCGGGAGCCGGGACGCGGGGTCTGTGCGCGGGCGGTGACATCCGCGCCCTGCGTGACGACGCCCGGGCGGGCGGAACCGCGTCCCTGGACTTCTGGCGCGACGAGTACCGGCTGAACGCGCGGATCCACCGGTACCGGAAGCCGTACGTCGCCTGCATGGACGGCATCGTGATGGGCGGAGGGGTCGGGATCTCGGCGCACGGCAGCGTACGGATCGTGACCGAACGCTCGCGCGTCGCGATGCCGGAGACCGCCATCGGGTTCGTGCCGGACGTCGGCGGAACATACCTGCTGTCCCGGGCGCCCGGAGAGCTCGGAACCCACCTCGCGCTCACCGGCCGGTCCGTCGGCGCGGCGGACGCGCTGCTGTGCGGCCTCGCCGACCACCACGTCCCCTCCGAGGACCTCCCTGCCCTCATGGCCGCGCTCGCCGGATGCACGACGCCCGCCGACGTGGCGCGCACCGTCCGCGGCCACGCCACCGACCCGGAGGCCGGGGAACTCGACGCCGCGCGCGACTGGATCGACAGCTGCTACACCGCCGGTACCGTGGGCGCGATCGTGGACCGGCTGCGCGACCACGGGGCCACCGCCGCGAAGGAGACCGCCGAGACCCTCCTCACCCTGTCGCCCACCGCACTGGCGGTGACCCTGGCAGCCGTACGCCGTGCACGAACGGCCGGGAGCCTGGAGGAATCGCTCGACCAGGACTTCCGCGTCTCCACCCGCGCCTTCGCCCACCCCGACTTCGTCGAGGGCGTGCGGGCCAGGATCGTGGACAAGGACTACGCGCCCCGATGGGCCCCGGCCCGTACCGAGGACGTGCGCGAGACCGACGTGGCCCGGTACTTCGCACCGCTCGGCGCCCGGGAACTCGGACTGGCACCCCAGGCCTGACCCCCGGCCGGCCCCGGCGGTGCGCGGTGCCTCACGTACGCCGACGGACCCGCGCGCCGCGCCAGGGAGCCGCGGGGGTCACCGGCTGCTCGCGGAGAGGCTCGGCCGCAGCGCCCGTACGAGCGCGAAGAGCCGTTCCTCGTTCCCCGAGAGATCGGCGTCCCGGAGCGCCCGGTCCGCCTCCTCCATCGGCGCGGTGAGCAACGGCAGGTACAACGGCGCTTCCTGCGGTTCCGTGAGCACGGACCGGGTGGCCTCCAGCAGCCTGACGTAAGCCTGGGCAGCGGCGAGCTCGTCCTTCTCCATCTCGGCTTCTCCTGGTCAGAGGTGTCGGGCCATCAGCATCTCCCATGGGTCTGACAACGCTCCGCAACCCATGTCCCGCCGACGGCGAACCGGGTCACCGTCCGGCCGGCCGACGGAGCCCGGACGGGGCCTCCACCTCGAGGAAGCGCCGCCGCCGCGGCCCCCGGTAGAGCAGGGCCGTCCAGCCCAGCCCGCGCAGGACCCCCGCGCACCGGGTGAGCGACTCCTCCTCGTCCAGGGCGGCGCCGCTCCCCACCGGGCCCACCCACTCCACCCGGACCGTGCCGGATGCGGAGCCCGCGTCCACCAGGTAGCCCGCCGAGGCCCGCAGGCCCGAGGCGTGCACGGCCGACGGCCGGACGCCGGCCGCCTCCAGCGCCAGCGCCACCGCGCGCTCGGGCCGCAGGAGTTCCCAGGCCGCGGGCACCGACTCCGGGGCGGGGTGCTCCGTGTTGGTCAGGCGCCGGATCTGCAACAGGCCATCGAGGGCGGTGGCCACGGCGGCTGCGCGGGCCGCAGCGGCGGACTCCGGGAGGGGAGGCCCGTCCCCCCTTGCCGGTTCGAAGCCCGTGTCCCCAGTCGCCGTCATCCGTCGCCCCGTTCCGAAGTCCCGTCCCCCGTAGGACCAGTGTGCCGTGACCCACTGACACCGGCACCGGCAGTCCTGAGGCGCCCGGTGCGCACCGCCGCCCGGCCGCCGGCGGCGGACCAGCCGTCGAGGAGTCAGCCGGCCAGAATCTTGCCGGGGTTGAGGATGCCGTGCGGGTCCAGGGCGGACTTCACGGCCCGGTGCATGGCGAGCACGGCCGGACCGAGTTCCCTGCCCAGGCCCCCCATCTTCAGCAGCCCCACGCCGTGTTCACCCGTCACCGTGCCGCCCAGCGCGATCGCGTCGTCGAGGATGTCCTCGAACGCCAGCTGCGCCCTGGCCCGGGCGGCCTCGTCACCGGGCGGCGTGATGATCAGCGGGTGCAGGTTGCCGTCGCCCGCGTGCGCGATGTTGGCCACCAGGATGTCGTGCCGGGCGGCCGTACGCTCGATCCTCGCCAGCATTTCCGGCACCGCCGTCCGGGGCACGCACACGTCCTCGGTGAGCACCGGGCCCAGCCGCTCGAGCGCCGGGTAGGCGAGGCGACGTGCCTCGAAGAGCGCGTCGGCCTCCTGCTGGTCGGTGGAGACGGCGGCCCAGGTCGCCCCGGCGCGCTCGAAGCAGTCCCGCACGAGCTCCGCCTCCGCGTCCCCCTCGGCTCCCGGAGTGTCCACCCTGCCCAGCAGGACCACCTCGGCGTCGGCGGACAGCCCCATGTTCTTCCACGCGTCGACGGCGGCGAGACAGTGCCGGTCGACGAGTTCCAGCGCCGAGGGAATGACGCCCGAGGCCGTCACGGCACTGACCGCCTCGCCCGCCGCCACGACCGAGGAGAAGTACCCCGCGACGGTCCGCTCGGCGGGCCGCCGCGGCCGGAGCCGCACGATGATCTCCGTGATCACGCCGAGGGTGCCCTCGGAGCCGACCATCAGCCCGGCCAGGTCGTACCCGGCCACGCCCTTGGCGGTGCTCCGCCCCAGCCGGACCGTTTCGCCCAGGCCGTTCACGACCTCCAGGCCGAGCACGTAGTCACGGGTCACGCCGTACTTCACACAGCACATGCCGCCGGCGTTGGTGGCCACGTTCCCGCCGATGGTGGACCACGGGGAACTGGCCGGATCCGGCGGGTACCAGAGGCCGTGCTCCGCGCACGCGGCCCGAAGGTCGTCGTTGACGACTCCCGGCTGGACGACCGCCAGGCGCTCGGCGGGATCGATCCGCAGCACGGCGTTCATGTCCTCGAAGGAGAGCACGATCGCACCGTCCACCGCGTTGGCCCCGCCCGAGAGGCCCGTACCCGCGCCGCGCGACACCAACGGGATTCCGTGTTCGACGCAGTGGCGCACCACCGCGCGCACCTCGTCCGTGTTCTGCGGCCTGACCACCGCCCTGGGCATCCCGTACGGAGCCCACTCGGCCTCGTCGTGCTGATACCGGGCCAGACCCGCCGGGTCCGTGAGCACTCGCCTGGCCGGGATGCTGTCGACCGGTGCGTTCGCCATCTCGGTGGCCACCTCCTACAACGATGTATGGGCCACCCATCATGGCGTGCGCGGATCGAGGGCGCGGAAGCGGACCCCGGTGCACGTCCCCGCCGCCGAGCCGATACACGGGGAGCTGCGTCGGGCGCACGAGGCCACGCAGCGCCTCACCCGGGAACCCGCCGGTGAGCTGGCCGGACTCGACGTGACGGCGCACCGGGAGACGGTCGCGCCCCTGCTGCGCGAGGCCGGCGCCCTCGCCCGCGCCACCGTGGCCGGCCGCTCGGCGTCCGGACGCC